>NZ_RCVK01000221.1:0-22694 GCF_003667485.1 Micromonospora sp. BL1 | reverse complement strand
CGCCACGGTGGCGGGGGTGGGGCTCGGCCGGGCGCTACCCAGTCCGGAGCGCCCATTCGGGGTGGACGACGGGGCGGCTGCCGGACCGGCCGACGAGCCGGCGGCGGCGTCGGCGGCGGCGGGTGCTGCGGGGGCCGGATCGTCGCCACAGGCGGGCAGCGTCGCCGTCGCCAGGGCGAGGACGAGCAGAGTGACAGCCGACTTCACGCGCACCGCCCGATGCTAGGAGGACCGTCCGTCCCGGCACGACCTCACAGCCGATCCTTAACCCGCCGCTAAGCCGCAGCCGCAGCCGGCACCTGAGCCCGCGACCGCGTGGCAGGCAGCGCCCCCGGGCACCGCGTGCGACGGTCAGGCGTGCGAGAGCGCGAACGCGACCAGGAAGCCGAGCACGGTGATCAGCCCGACCAGCAGGTGCGCGTCCGCGAACGCCTCCGGGACCATGGTGTCGGTGATCATCGCGAGGATCGCGCCCGCGGCGAGCGCGGTGATAGTCGCCAGTACCTCGGGTGGCGCGCCGCCGAGCAGCGTGTACCCGGCCAGCGACGCCGCCCCGGAGATCAACGCGATCGCCGTCCACAGCCCGAACACGTAGCGCCGGGTGCGTCCGGCCTGCCGCATGCCGGCCGCGCTGGAGAGCCCTTCCGGCACGTTGCTGAGGAACACCGCGATCACAGTGACCAGGCTGACCGGACCGCCGGCGAGCAGGCTCGCGCCGATCACCACCGATTCGGGTACGCCGTCGAGCAGTGCACCGACCGCGATCGCCGTACCCGAGCCGGGCTGTTCCCGCTCGGAGGGCTGCTCGTCGCCGGAGCGCTTGCGGTGCCGCGCGCCGTGCCGGGCCAGCAGCACGTTCGCCCCGGTGTACGCCAGCGCGCCGGCCGCCGCGCCGATCGCCACCGGCAGCAGGCCGCCCTGCTCGTGCGCCTCGTCGATCAGCTCGAACGAGACGGCGGACAGCAGCACGCCCGCCCCGAACGCCATCACCGAGGCGGTGACCCGGCGCGGTACGCGCGCGAAGAACCCGACGGCCGCCCCGATCAGCAGGGCCGACCCGGCGAGCAGGCCCCAGAATCCCGCTTCCAGCCACTCCGGCACGCGCTGGACCCTACCCCCGGCGCGGCGCCGCCAACCGGGTCAGAAGTCGGCGAACAGGTGCGGCAGTTCACGGGGGAAGAGACGGCGCAGCTCACCGGCCGCGTCCACCGGCACCTCACCCAGCCCGCGTACGACCACCTCGGCCGGGTCGAGCACCCCGTACGCCAGGGCGGACAGCCCGGCTGCGGTGAGCCGCGCGGTCGGCACGCTGCCCTCGGCGGCGGTGTGCGCCGGCAGCACCGCCAGCTTGCCGGTGGTGCCGTCGAGCAGGTGGCGGCCGGCGAGCCAGCGGTCGCCGACCAGCTCGATCAGCACCCGGCCGACCCCGACCGGCTGGTCGGCGAGCGCGTCCAGGCTGAGCAGCCGGGCCATCGGCGCGGTCGGGTCGGGCCGGGCCACCCGCGCCTCCACCTGCACGTCGAGGTCGGTGAGCCACAGCTCGGGCAGTTCGTCGGGGGGCACCTGGACGCTGATCCGGGCTACCTGGTCGACGTGCCGGGCGAAGAACTGGAGCACCGACGCGCGGGCGTACGCGTCATCGACCAGCAGGTCGTCGGCGAACAGCGTGCCGGCGTGGTCGTCGATCCGGTAGGTCACCGCGCCGACCGTCTCGCCACCGCGCACCACGCTGACCAGCCAGCGGTCGTCCCGGTCGCGCAGGCCGACCGCGCGGAAGTCCGGGAAGACCGCGAAGCCGTGCCGTTCGCGCAGGCACCGCTCGGTGTACGCGCGCCACCGCGCATAACCGGCGCCGATCCGCTCCCAGACCAGCTCGTCGGGCAGCTCGGCCCGCAGCAGCGGCGCCAGGTCCGCCGGGTTGAAGACCGCGGTACGGCGCCGGGGCAGCCCGATGTAGCCGAAGCGCTCGTAGAACGAGGCGCGGAACGGGTGCAGCGCGGTGAGCTGGTGCCCCTCGTCGCGCATGCCGTCGAGGAGCTGCTGCATCAGCGTCCGCACGTGGCCGCGCCGCCGGGCCAGCGGATGGGTGGCCACGCCCGCCACGCCGGCCATCGGCAGCACCGCGCCGCGCAGGTTCTGCCGCATCGGTATCGCCGACACGGCCGCCGCGGTGACCCCGTCCTCCTCGGCCACCAGCGTCGTGTTCCCCGCGTTGTACGGCAGGTACGCGCGGAACTGGTCGGTCCGGGAGGCGCCCATCGGCGAGGCCTCGAACGCGTACGCCTGGAGCGGGAAGCTGGTGGTCAGTCGTTCATCGGCGGCCAGCCGGCGGATGTGCATCCGTTCATCCCAACCGCACCCGGCGCGGTCCGCAACCGGAAAGGGCGCCCGCTCACGCCTCGGTGACGTCCGAGATGACCACTGTCACGTTGTCCGGCGCGCCGGCCTGGTGGGCCAGCTTCACCAGTTGCTCGCCGCACTGCTGGCGGTCCCCGTAGGTGGCGAGCGCCGCGGCGATGGCGGCGTCCTCCACGTAGTCGGAGAGGCCGTCGCTGCACAGCAGCAGCCGGTCGCCGGCGAACACGGTGAGCGCGCCGACGGCGGGTGGCGCGTCGGAGCCCTGCACCGCGCGGGTGACGAGCGAGCGCTGCGGGTGGTGCCGGGCCTGGTCGCGGGAGAGCGCGCCCTGGTCGACGAGCGCCTGGACGAACGTGTCGTCGCGGGTGAGCTGGGTCAGCTCGTGGTCGCGCAGCAGGTAGCAGCGGGAGTCGCCGACCTGGGCCAGGACCAGGGTGTCCCCGGCGAGCAGGGCGGCGGTGAGCGTCGTACCCATGCCGTCGCGGGCCGGGTCCACCGTGATGGCCGCGCGGATGCGCTGGTTCGCGGTGCTCACGACGGCGCGCAGCGCGTCGGCCGCCTCGTCGGCGCCGGTGGGCGGCGTCAGCTCGTCCAGGATCCGGATGACGATCTCGCTGGCCACCTCGCCGGCGGGGAGCCCGCCCATGCCGTCGGCCACCGCCACGAGGCGGTCACCAGCGAGGGCGGAGTCCTCGTTGTTGGTCCGGACGAGACCGACGTCGTTGAGGATGGCCGAGCGGAGGATGAGCGTCATGAGGACAAGCTTGCCAAGAAGAACGGCTCCGCGTCTGCACGCGCTGGCGGGTCTGCTGAAAGAAATGTCATCAGCTTGCATCCTGGGTATGCGTCAACTGTCCAGTGTGGATGGACGAGGATAGCGCAGCAGGAGGCTCGCGTGGACCTCCTCTTCGCCCACCGCCGCGTAGGTGTGCGGCACGTCGGAGGTCCACCGCAGGTAGCCCCCGGGACCGGCGGTCAGCGGGGCGTCGACCGGCCCGGCACGGAGCACGCCGGAGAAGACCGTCACGTGCTCTGTCACACCGCTGGAGTGGGCGGGGGAGAGCTGCGCCGGACCCGGGGTGACCCACATCCGGTACAGCTCGTAGGTCGCCTCCCGGTCGCTGAACACCTCCAGCAGCGTGCCTCCCACCGCGGCCCCGCGCAGGGTCGGCGCCTGGTCGGGCGTGGCGAGCACGGCGGTCAGCGGTACGCCGAGCTGCGCGGTGATCGCGTACAGGGTCTCCAGCCGGGGGTTGCGCACACCGTTCTCCAGACCGGAGAGCGTGGCCTTGCCGACGCCCGCGAGGCGGGCCAGCTCGGACAAGGAGATGCCCCGCTCGGTACGGAGCGAGCGGATGCGCCGGCCGACCTCCCGGGCGCCCCGGTCATCGGCTGGTGCGGCGGCTGTCATGAGGGCTATCGTGCTACACCGTGCCGTTCCGTAAACGGAACGGTCGGAGGAGGAGAGCATGGGCGGTCGGCTCCAACCCGTCCTGGCCGGCGTGGTGACCGCCCTGGTCGGCTTCGCCAGCTCGTTCACAGTCGTCCTGGCCGGGCTGCGCGCGGTCGGCGCCGAACCCGACCAGGCCGCCTCCGGCCTGCTCGCGCTCTGCGTCGCCAGCGGCGCCTGCGCGGTCTGGCTCGGCCTGCGGCACCGGCTGCCGCTGTCGATCGCCTGGTCCACGCCGGGCGCGGCGCTGCTCGTGGCCACCGGGCCGGTCGCCGGCGGCTGGGCCGCGGCGGTCGGCGCCTTCCTGCTCGCCGGGCTGCTGATCATCGCGGCCGGGCTGATCCCCGCGCTCGGCCGCGCGGTCGCCGCCATCCCCACCCCGATCGCCTCCGCCATGCTCGCCGGGGTGCTGCTGCCGCTGTGTACGGCGCCGGTACGCGCCCTGGTCGAGGTGCCCCTGCTGGCCGGGCCGGTGGTGCTGGTCTGGCTGCTGCTGCACCGGTTCGCCCGCCGGTGGGCGGTACCGGGCGCGCTCGCCGTGGCGGTGGTCGCGATCGCGCTGACCACCTCCGGGCCGGCCCGGCTGGACGCCGCACCGGTCGTCGCGTTCACCGCGCCGGCCTGGACGCTGCCCGCCGTCGTCGGGCTCGCGCTGCCGCTGTTCCTGGTCACCATGGCCGCGCAGAACGTGCCCGGCACCGCGGTGCTCGCCGGGTACGGCTACCGGGCCCCGCTCGGCTCGGCGCTGCGGGTGACCGGACTCGCCACCGCGCTCGGCGCCCCGGCGGGCGGGCACGCGGTGAACCTGGCCGCGATCACCGCCGCCCTGGCCGCCGGCCCGGACGCCCACCCGGACCCGGAACGGCGCTGGATCGCCTCGGTCACCGCCGGGATCGGCCTGGCCCTGCTCGGCCTGGGCGCCGGCGTGGCCACCGCCCTGGTGCTGCTCTCCCCACCGGTGCTGGTCGAGGCCGTCGCCGGGCTCGCCCTGCTCGGCGCGCTCGCCGGAGCCGTCACGGCGGCGGTCGCCCAGCCGGACGCGCGGGAAGCAGCGGTGGTGACGTTCGTGGTCACCGCCTCCGGGGTGAGCCTGCTCGGAGTGGGCGGCGCGTTCTGGGGACTGGTCGCGGGCTGGCTCATGCTGCTGCTGCTGTTCCGCCGCCGCGCCGCGCCCCCGCCGGTCGAGCCGCCCCAGACCGAATCCGCCCCGTCGCTTTCCGGCCGGACCGGGTGACGAACTGTTAACCTGGAGTGCGCAGGAGGCCCGTGAGGGTTCCCGCAACCGCCTTAGGGCCCGCTTTCAAGCGGGCCCTTCGTGCGTCGGCCGTCCGGTCGGATGCCAGCACCAGGAGTGGTACCGGCGCGGCTCGACCCAGGACCACAACCGCGTGTTGGTCGTCGCCTCCCGAGGGTCCGCGCCCGCCCCGCTCGCCATCCTGCGGAACAGGAAGGTGACCAGGTCGACGGCCTGCACCAGCCGGGATGCGTGCGACGGAGCGAAGTGCAGGGTGTCCACGATCCGGCTGAGCCGCCGCGAACGGTAGCCCCCGGTTCCGTCGACCCGGTAACGGGTCAGGTCCGAGCGGTGAATGGCGGGGTTGTCGACCTCGTCCGCGATCACCAGGGCCAGTTCGTCCCGCATCGCCGCGTACCCGTCCACCCGTTCCAGCAGGTGTGACAGCACCACCTCGTGAGCGGGTCGGGTGAGCCCGTAGCGCCGGGCGAGGCCGTGCCGGTCGACACCGCGCAGGATGACAGTGACGTCGTACGTGCCGATCGCCTTGAGCGCCGCGTTGTAGACGGCGATCCGGGCTCGTGGCGGCACGCCCGCCCAGGACATCCGCCCCTGGAACAGGTCGTACCCGTGGAGTTCGGCGGCTCGGTCGATGCCGTATGCCTTGGCCGCGTCCGTCATCACCTCGTCGAGCGCGGTGCTGAGCGGGATGGCCACAGCCTCCGGGACCAGAAGCGCGCCGATCCAGTACCAGCGATCGGTGTACGACTCGTCCACATAGGTCAGGAGCACCCGACGAGCGTAGGCCGCTTCCCGAGCGCGGCCGCCTCGACGCGCAGGACCGCCCAAACGGCGCATTCGACCCTGGGCGTCACTCCTCGGCGGGTAGCTCCGTGGCCGGGACGGTGAGGCGTACCGCGCCGTCGCTCACCGCGGCGATCCGGCCGGCCGGCACGTACACCGCGCCGGTGCGGACCAGCTCGGTGGAGACCTTGAGGTAGCCGTCGCGCAGCAGCCGGGCCGCCAGGTCGGCCGGTACGTCCGGCTCCTCGGCCGCGGCCGACTCGATCAGCTCGTCCAGGCTGCTGCCCGGGTCGACCGGGGCGGGCGCCTGCACGGTCACCGCGGCCGGGTCGCCGCGCTGCACGAGATCGACTGTGCCCACCTCGACGCCCGCGGAGTCGACCACACGCATGCCGGTGGTGACCCGGGAGACGGTGTCCTGCTGCTGGCTCATGCAGCAGCGGTTCCCGGGGCGCGCGGGCGCTAAACGGAGGGGGCCCAGCCGCCCGGCGGGCGGGGGGACAGCTCGCGCCAGGTGTCGGTGCCGTCCAGCAGCGCCCTGATCGTCTCCTCGGCCTCCTCGACGCTGGCGTGCTCGTAGAACCGGGAGACCCCCTCGGCGCCGCCGGCCCGCTGCTCCACGTGCCAGCGGTCGCCGTCCACCCGGAGGAAGACGTCACGCCGGGCGAGCCGTCCCCATTTCCCGTTCCACCAGTGCCTACGCTGCTCCATGCCCGGACTCTATCGAACATGTGTTCGATACACGTCGGCCCCCGCGAGATCGTCGCGGGGGCCGATCGGCTATGGCGTTCAGCGCGGCGCGGGCGGCTCCTGCCGGCGGCCGAGCACGTCGTCCAGGGCGCTGCGCTGGCCGGGCGTGCCGTGGTTGCCGGCGAGCAACGCGTCGCGGATCTCGGTGAGCAGCTTGACCTCCTCGCTCGGGGCCGAGGGCGGCGGCTCCTCGCCGCGCTTGCGCCGCTCGGCGAGCTTGTTCATCGGGTAGACGACGAGGAAGTACAGCGCCGCCGCGGTGAGCACGAACGTGATCGCCGCGTTGACGAACGCCACCCAGTCGAACGGGATGCCCCGGAACTTCGGCGTCGAGCCGCTGAGGCCGTCCTCGCTGCCGGTGATCAGCGCGATGAACACGCGTACCAGCGGTTCCAGGAACGACTTGGTGAGCTGGGTCACCACGCCGGTGAACGCGGCGCCGATGACGACACCGACCGCCAGGTCGACGACGTTGCCGCGCATGATGAAGTCTTTGAAGCCCTTGAGCATCCGTACTCCCGTGCCCTGATGAGTCTGCGTCGGGGACAACCTATGCCCCGGCGGGCCCTTCGAGAAAAGCACCGGCCTCGATCGCCGCCCGCTGCGGGTCGCCGGCCCGGATCGCCTCGACCAGCCGGCTGTGATCCACGTACCGCTCGGGGGTCAGCGCCTCGCCCATCGCCTGGGCCACCGTGCTGCGCAGCGCGGCGCCGACCGAGGCGTACAGCTCGGCGAGCATGGCGTTGTGCGCGGCGGCCACCACGACCGTGTGCAGCGCGGCGTCCGCCTCGACGAACTCGTCCACCCGGCCGCCGCGCCACGCGGCCTCGCGGGCCGCGAGCGCGCCGTCGAGCGCCGCCAGATCCTCGGGGGTACGCCTCAGCGCGGCGAGCCGGGCGGCCTCGACCTCGAACGCGCGCCGGACCTCGATCACCTCGGTCATCCGGTCGTCGGTGAGCCGGCGGGCCACCACCGGCGCCAGCTCGTCGGTCGACACCACGTAGGTGCCGGAGCCCTGCCGGCACTCCAGCACCCCGGCGTGCGCGAGCGCCCGGACCGCCTCGCGGACCGTGTTCCGCCCCACGCCGAGCGCGGCGACCAGTTGCGGCTCGGTGGGGATGCGCCCGCCCACCGGCCACTCGCCGCCGAGGATCCGTTCCCGGAGCTGCTCGATCGTCTGCCGGACCCGGTGACCGCGCGGAGGCGCGGCGACGGAATCCCGGGCGGGTGTCACCGGTTACACCTCGTGCCGAAATTCATCCCATGATTGTAGGTTCGAGGTCATGACTCCGCCACCTGCGCCCGCCGCGACAGTGCCCGCACCGGGCGTCACCCCCGCGGCCGGGCCCGCCCCGGCCGTCGGCCCGGTCCGGGGCGGCCTGCTCGTCCTGGCCGGGATGCTGCTCGTCGCGCTGAACCTGCGGGCCGCGGTGACCAGCCTCGGCGCGCTGCTCGACGAGATCCGGGTCGGGCTGGGCCTCTCCGGCGCGATGGCCGGCCTGGTCACCACGCTGCCCACGATCGCGTTCGCCGGGCTGGGCGCGCTCACCCCGTGGCTGGTCCGCCGCTGGGCCGCACCCCGGGTGCTGGTGCTGGCCATGCTGGCGCTCACCGTCGGGCAGGTGCTGCGCGCGGTCACCGGCTCGGCGGCGATCTTCGTGCTCACCAGCGCGCTCGCGCTCGCCGGCATCGCGGTGGCGAACATCCTGCTGCCGATGCTCGTCAAGCAGCACTTCCCGCACCGCACCGGACTGGTCACCGGGGCGTACACGATGGCCCTGACGGTGGGCACGACGGTGGCCGCGGCGGCCGCCGTGCCGGTGGCGCACGCGTTCGGCTCGTGGCGGGCCGGACTCGGCGTCTGGGCCGGGCTGGCCGCGCTGGCCGTACTCCCGTGGGTGCCGCTGGCGCTGCGGGCCCGCGCCGCGCGACGGGCCGCGCCCCCCACGGTGGCGGTCGCCGCCCGGACCCGGGTGCAACCGGCCCGGACCCGGCTCGGCTGGGCCATGGCGGTCTACTTCGGGGCGCAGTCGCTCAGCGGGTACGCGATCATGGGCTGGCTGGCCCAGCTCTTCCGGGACGCCGGATACCGGCCGGAGGCGGCCGGGCTGCTGCTCGCCGGCGTGACCGCGCTGGGCGTGCCGGTGGCGCTGATGATGCCGGCGCTCGCCGGCCGGCTCGCCACGCTCCGGCCGCTGGTGCTGTCACTGACCGTGTTCTCCGCCGCCGCGTACACCGGTCTGGCGCTGGCTCCGCGGGGCCTGGCGCCGCTGTGGGTGCTGCTGCTCGCGCTCGGCCAGGGCGCGTTCCCGCTCATCCTGACCACGATCGGGCTACGTGCCCGGACCGCCGAGGGCACCGTGGCGCTGTCCGCGTTCGCGCAGAGCACCGGGTACGTGATCGCGGCGCTCGGACCGCTGCTGGTGGGCATCCTCTACGAGGCGACCGGCGGCTGGACCGCCCCGATCGGTTTCCTGCTGGTGGCGCTGGCCGTGCAGACGGCGGCGGGCATGGTGATCGCTCGTCCCCGCTACATCGAGGACGAGCGCTGAGCCGGATCGGTCAGGAGGAGGCCGGGGTGGGGTCGCCCGCGACGGCCTGCTCCACGGTCGGGTACGTGTGCAGCACCTCGACCAGCCCGCTGACCTCGAGGATGCGCAGCACGCCGCGCTGCGGGGCGGCCAGCCGGACGACGCCGCCGGCCTCGTCGCAGTTGTTCTTCGCCCGGACGAACACGGACAGACCGGTGGAGTCGCAGAACGACACCTCGGCCAGGTCGAAGACGAGGCGGTTGCGCCCCTTGTCCAGCAGATCCGTGATCTGGTCCTGCAGCTGCGGTGCCGTGGCCATGTCCAGCTCGCCCGCGACCGACACGACGACCACGTCGCCGCGCTGTTCCGTGTGCACCGTCAAGGACATACGTCGACCTCCTGTGTTCGGGGAAACGGTATCCCACGACGGGCGCGCCGCGCAGAACGGGAGCGGTCACGGGTGCGGCCGATCATTCTTTGCTCCGCGACAAGTACCGCGTCAGCCTCCGGTGATAGAGTCCGCCCGTCCAAATCAGGGAGGTCAACCATGGCGTTGAGCGCCGAACAGGGTGATCGGCTCGCCCACCTGCTCACCGAGCACGCGGAGCGGTTGACCAGTCGCTGGACCGAGATCGTCGCCGCTTCGCTGCGTGGTCGTCTGAGCCGCGCCGAGCTGGCTCGCCAGATGCAGGAGCTGCACCGCGCGCTGGTCGATGCCGGCCGGCACGGCGTCTCCGACCTGGCCGGCGAGCACGGCGGTGAGCTGCGTGCCGTGCTGTCCGAGCTGTCCACGAACCGGGCCCGCCAGGGGTTCTCCGCGACCGAGACCGCGATCAGCGTCTTCGCGTTGAAGGAAGCCCTGCTGGAGCTGATGGAGGAGGAGAAGGGTGACGACACTCTGCGTGACTTCGTCGCCTACTCCGCGCTCATCGACCAGATGGGCCTGTTCACCTTCGAGACGTTCGTCCGGGCCCGCGAGAGCCTGATCGCCGACCAGGCGGAGCAGCTGCTGGAACTCTCCACCCCGGTGGTCAAGCTCTGGGAGGGCGTGGTCGCCGTCCCGCTGGTCGGGACGCTGGACTCGGCCCGCGCCCAGGTGGTGATGGAGCGGCTGCTCCAGACGCTCGTCGACACCGGCTCGCCGTACGCGATCATCGACATCACCGGCGTGCCGGCCGTGGACACGCAGGTCGCGCAGCACATCCTCAAGACCGTGGTGGCCGCCCGGCTGATGGGCGCCGACTGCATCATCTCCGGCATCCGCCCGCAGATCGCCCAGACGATCGTGGCTCTCGGCATCGAGTTCGGTGACATCGCCACCAAGGCGAGCCTCGCCGACGCGTTGCGCCACGTGCTGCGCCTGACCGGCGTCGAGACCACCGCTCGCCGCGCGCGCCGGGAGTCCTGATGGAACGGGTGCCGATCCTCAAGATCGGCGACATCCTGCTGGTCTCCATCCAGGTCGACATGTCCGACCAGACGGCGATCCAGTTGCAGGAGGACCTGGCCGAGCGGATCGTCGCCACCGGCTGCCACGGCGTGATCATCGACATCACGGCGCTGGACATCGTCGACTCCTTCGTCGGCCGGATGCTGTCCACCATCGCGTCCATCTCGAAGGTGCTGGACGCCGAGACGGTGGTGGTCGGCATGCGCCCGGCCGTCGCCATCACGCTGGTCGAGCTGGGGCTGTCGCTCAACGGCATCCGTACCGCGCTGAACGTCGAGCGCGGCATGGAGCTGATCGCGGCCAGCCGCGCCGACGAGTGGGACGAGACGGCCGACGACGGGGACACCGAGACGACGGCGACGGCATGACCACGGGCGTCGACCTGGGTGTGCCGGCGACCCAGGCGATCCGCAGCGACGAGGACGTGGTGCGGGTCCGGCAGTTGGTGCGTACCACGGCCGTCGCGGTCCGGCTCTCCCTGGTCGACCAGACGAAGCTCGTCACCGCCGCCAGCGAGCTGGCCCGCAACACGCTGATCTACGGCGGTGGGGGCAGCGCCGAGGTGAGCACCGTGTCCGACGGCCGCCGCCGCGGCGTGCGGATCGTCTTCGCCGACGAGGGACCGGGCATCCCCGACCTCGACCTGGCGCTGACCGACGGCTACACCACCGGTGGCGGGCTGGGCCTGGGGCTGAGCGGCGCCCGCCGGCTCGTCGACGACTTCGACATCCGGACGGCTGTCGGCGAGGGGACGCGGATCACCGTCACCAAGTGGTCGCGATGACCGCCGACGTGGTGCCCGACCACGGCATCTGGTTCCGGGTCGACACCGGCGCGACCGCCGGCAGCGTACGCCGGGCGGCCGAGCGTCTCGGCCGGCAGCTCGAACTGAGCGCGTCGCGCGTCGCGGACCTGGCGATCGTCACCGCCGAGATCACCAGCAACCTGGTCAAGCACGCCCGCGAGGGCACGCTCCTGATGCGCCCGGCGCGCCGGGGCGGCCAGGCCGGGGTGGAGCTGGTGGCGATCGACTCCGGCCCCGGCATGGCCGACCTCACGCTCTCCTCCGTCGACGGCCACTCCACCGCCGGCACGCTCGGCATCGGGCTCGGCGCGATCGCCCGGCAGTCGAGCCGGTTCGACGGCTACTCGGCGCCCAGCCGCGGCACGGTCCTGGTCGTCCAGGTCTGGGACGCCGCACCGCCGGAGCCGGACTGGGCGGCCGGACTGGCCCGGCCGATCACCGGCGAGCAGAGCAGCGGCGACGGGTACGCGGTCCGCCGGCTCGGCAGCCGGCGGCAGGTGCTGGTCTCCGACGGGCTGGGCCACGGACCGCTCGCCGCCGCCGCGACCGGTGCCGCCGTGTCCGCGTTCCGCTCCGCGCCGGACGGGCCGCCGGACGTCGTGGTGCGGCACCTGCACGCCGCCATCTCGCACACCCGGGGCGCCGCGCTCGCGGTGGCGGAGCCGGATCCGGCCGCCGGAGTGCTCCGCTACGCAGGGCTCGGCAACATCGCCGCGATGATCGTCGCGCCGGGCGAGCGGCGGCGCGGGCTGGTCTCGCTGCCGGGCATCGCCGGGCACCAGCGTCCGGTGATCCGCGGGTACGACTACCCCTTCTCGCGCGACGCCACCCTGGTCATGCACAGTGACGGGGTGGTGGATCGCTGGGATCTCGACGACTATCCCGGGCTGGCCGGGCGCAACCCGTTGCTGGCCGCCGCGACGCTGCTGCGCGACGCCGGCACCCGCCGCGACGACGCCTGCGTCCTGGTGGCCCGGGAGGCGGCATGAGTGAGCCGCTCCTGCACCTCGCGCTCCGGGTCGAGCAGGACATCTTCCTGGTCCGGCAGCGTGGCCGGGAGGTGGCCGCGGCGGTCGGGCTGGAACACCAGGACCAGGTACGGATCGCCACCGCGCTGAGCGAGGTGGCCCGGGAACTGTTGCGCGGGGTCGACGGCGCGGACGTGACGTTCGCCCTCGACCGGGACGCCGTGGGCCGCCGGGTGCTCCAGGTCGACCTGTCACCGCTGCGCCCGCTGCCCGGCGGCCGGTACGAGCCGCAGTCGGGCGCCGTCGCGCGTCTGGTGGACACGTTGCGGGTCGTGGCCGTCGAGGGCGATACCGTCGTGAGGATGTCCAGACGGGTGCCCGACCACGCCGAGGAGCTGACGCCGGAACGCGCCGGCCGGCTCCGTGCCGAGCTGGCCGAGCGCGCTCCGGGCTCCGCGCTGGACGAGCTGGCGGCACAGAACTCCCAGCTCATCGCCGCCCTCGACGAGGTACGCAGTCAGCGCGACGAACTGGCCGTGCTCAACTCGGAGCTTCAGGAGACCAACCAGGGCGTGATGGCGCTCTACAACCAGCTCACCGAGGAGCTGGAGGAGACCAACCGCGGTGTGGTGGCGCTCTACGCCGAGCTGGACGAGAAGTCCGCCCAGCTGCGCGCCGCGAGCGAGTCGAAGAGCCGGTTCCTGGCCAACGTCAGCCACGAGCTGCGCGCGCCGGTGACCGCGATCATCGGTCTGGCCCGGCTGCTGGCCGACTCCGCCTCCGACCCGCTCACCAGCGAGCAGGCCCGCCAGGTGGGGCTGATCCGGTCCTCGGCGGGCGACCTGCTGGGGCTGGTCAACGAGCTGCTCGACCTGGCCAAGGCGGAGTCGGGGCGGATCGAGCCGGACTGGTCCGAGGTCGACCTGCGCGCGGTGTTCGGGCAGCTGCGCGGCACGCTGCGGGCGCTCACCACGCGCTCCGAGGTGGAGCTGGTGGTCGAGGAGCCGCCGGCCCCGGCGACGCTCCGCTCGGACCAGGTGCTGCTCGCCCAGGTGCTGCGCAACCTGCTGCACAACGGCCTGAAGTTCACCGAGCGCGGCGAGGTCCGCCTGCGCGCCGAGCGTCGCGGCGAGCAGTGGACGATGTCGGTCACCGACACCGGCGTGGGCATCCCGCCGGAGCTGCACGAACGGGTCTTCGAGGAGTTCTACCAGGTGCCCGGCACGACCCGGGTCGGTGGCACCGGGCTCGGCCTGCCGTACGCGCGGCGGCTGATCACGCTGCTCGGCGGGACGCTGGAGCTGACCAGCGAACCCGGCCGGGGCAGCACGTTCACAGTGGTCCTCCCCGCGGGCGGAGCGTGACGGTGGACAGCGGGCCGGTGACCGTGCTTGTGGTCGACGACAGCGGCCCCAAGCGATACCTGCTGGTCAACTGGCTTACCCGGGCCGGCTTCGTCACCGTCGAGGCCGAGAACGGCACGGCGGCGCTGGACCGGGTGGCCCGGGAGCACGTCGACCTCGTGGTGCTCGACGTGCGGCTGCCCGACATGAGCGGCTTCGAGGTGTGCGAGCGGATCAAGGAGGAGTACCCGTACATCCCGGTCATCCACGTCTCCGCGCACGCGGTCGACGTGGTCGACCGGGCGCAGGGTCTCACCCGGGGCGCGGACGCCTACCTGGCCGAGCCGATCGAGCCGGAGGAACTGGTCGCCACCGCCCACGCGGTGCTGCGCTACTACCAGGCCCGGCGACGGGCCGAGCAGCTCGCCGAACGGCTCGCCGCGCTGGCCGACGCCACTGTGGAGATGCACGCGTCACCGAACTTCGTCCGGCTGCTGGAGGCCGCCGCCAGCGGCGCGGCGCGGATCTTCAAGGCCCCGGCGGCGGTGGTCGCCGAGACGTTCGACGGGGACTGCCTGGCCGGGGTGGCGGCCGACCCGCACACGCCGGCCCGCATCGTGCCGTGGGTGGTGGACGACACCGGAGTGCCGATCGGCACCCGGGTGCGCGTCGACGAGCCGGCCAACTGGGCGGTGGCGGGCTGGCCGGACGGCGACACCGTGACGGTGGCCGCGTCCCGGCTGCGCGAGGACCGCGCCCCGCTCTACGTGGTGGTGCCGACCGCCACCCAGACCGTACGCACGCCGGTGCTGGTGCAGCTCGCCCAGGCGGTCGCCTCGGCGGTGGAGGCGCAGCGGTCCTTCGACGAGGAGCACCGGATCGCGGTGACGTTGCAGCGCAGCCTGCTGCCGCAGCGGCTGCCCGACGTGAACGGCCTGGACCTGGCCGTCCGGTACGAGCCGGCGAGCGCGCAGACCGAGGTGGGCGGCGACTTCTACGAGCTGGTGATGCTCGACGGGCACCTGCTGGTGGCGATCGGTGACGTGGCCGGGCACTCGCTGCACGCCGCCACGGTGATGGCCGAGCTGCGGCACGCGGTGCGGGCGTACGCGGTCGAGGGGCACCAGCCGGGCGTGATCCTGGACCGGGTCAACGAGCTGATGCGCACCCTGCTGCCGACCGAGCTGGCCACCATCTGCGTGCTGCTGCTCCACCCGCCGACCGGGCTGGTGCGGTTGGCCAGCGCCGGGCACCTGCCGGCGTTGCTGAGCCGGGACGGGCGGGTCGAGTTCGTGACGCAGTCCGCGCCGCTGCTCGGCGTGCGCGCGCCGCGCCCGCCGGACCTGGAGTTCGTGCTGCCGGCCGGGGCGACCCTCGTGCTCTACACCGACGGGCTGATCGAGCGGCGGGACGCAACGATCGACGACGGCATGGCGGCGCTCGGGGTGGCCGCCACCCGGGTCGACGACGACCTGGACGACTTCTGCCGGCGGCTGCTCGTCGAGCTGGCGCCGCCGGAGATCCACGACGACGTCGCGGTGGTAGCGGTCCGCCGTCGCTGAGCGACCGGCGCGGTCGTCGCGGCGGCCGGCCGGTGCCGGAACCGGAACCCGCCGGTTCGTGTCCCGTTTCCTCGCGACAGTCCTCATAGGCTGGCCCGATGACTACGAAGACCAGTGAACTGCTCGCCGTCGCGGCGCCGCGTACGGCCGCGATGGTGCGCGGCGTCTCCGACGACCAGCTCGTCCTGCCCACCCCCTGTCCCGACTACACAGTGCGCGACCTGCTGGGCCACCTGTTCGACGTGGTGGTCAACTTCCAGGCGCTGGCCCGCCGGGAGGAGGTCGACTGGTCCGGCAAGACCGATCACCTGACCGACGGCTGGCGGGACCGGTTCGCGACCGAGGCGGCCCGGCTGACCGAGGCGTGGTCCGATCCGTCCACGCAGGAGGGTGTCTCGCCGGGCATGGGACTGCCGCAGGAGACGGTCGGCCTGATGGCCCTGATCGACCTCACCATCCACGGATGGGATCTGGCGCGGGCCACCGGCCAGGATCTGACCGTGGACCCCGCTGTGGTGGCGGCGGGGCACGAGTTCATGGACCGGATGGGCGACACGGGGCAGAAGATGGGCGCGTTCGGCCCGCCGGTGCCCACCGACGCGGCACCGGACAGCATGGACGCGCTGCTCGGCCGGGCCGGGCGCGACCCGGCCTGGACCCGCTGAATCCGAACGGCCCGCGTGGTACGCCGCGCGGGCCGTTCTTGACACCGCTATTCACTCAGCGAATAGTAGGGCCGTGTCCACATCGCACGTCCTGCTCGGGCTGCTCGCCGCCGGCCCACGCCACGGCTACGAGCTGAAGCGCGCGCACGACGAGCGGCTGCCCCGCGCCCGTCCGCTCGCCTTCGGGCAGGTCTACGCGACACTGGCGCGTCTGTGCCGCGACGGCCTCGTGGCCACGGCCGGCCAGACCCGCGAGGGCGGCCCCGACCGCACCTCGTACGCGCTCACCGACGACGGGCGGGCGGCGCTGGACCACTGGCTCGGCACCGTCGAGCCGCCGATGCCGTACGTGGCCAGCACGCTGTTCGCGAAGGTGGTGGTCGCGCTCCTGGTGGCCGACGTCGACCAGGCCCGCGCCTACCTGATCGCGCAGCGGCAGGCGCACACGCAACGGCTGCGCGAACTGACCGCGCTCAAGACGGCCCCCGGCGCCCGCCTCGACGAGGTGGTCGCCGCCGACTTCGCCATCGCCCACCTCGACGCCGATCTCCGGTGGCTGCACACCACCCTGGACCGGGTCGCCGACTGGCACCGGGAGGTGCGCTCGTGACGTTCCTGCAAGCGCGCGGAGTCGTCCGCGCATACGGTCACACACCCGCGCTGCGCGGTGTGACGCTCGACGTGGCCGAAGGCGAGATCCTCGCGGTCACCGGCCCGAGCGGCTGCGGCAAGTCCACGCTGCTGCACTGCCTCGCCGGCATCCTGCGTCCCGATGCCGGTCAGGTGACCTGGCGCGGGGAACGGATCGACACGTGGTCGGAGGCGGCCCGCTCGCGGTTGCGCCGTACCGAATTCGGGGTGCTGTTCCAGTTCGGTCAGCTCGTCGCCGAGCTGACCGCTGCGGAGAACGTCGCACTTCCGCTGTTGCTCGCCGGCACGGGGCGGCGAGCGGCACGGACCGCGGCGCTGGCCTGGCTGGACCGGCTCGGCGTGGCCGACGTCGCCGACGCCCGGCCCGGTGAGATGTCCGGCGGGCAGCAGCAACGCTGCGCGATGTCCCGGGCGCTCGTCACCGAACCACGGGTGATCTTCGCCGACGAGCCGACCGGCGCGCTCGACACGCTGGCCGGCGAGCAGGTGCTCACCCAACTGGTCCGGCTGGCCCGCGAGCAGCGCACCACAGTCGTGCTGGTGACGCACGAGCCGCGCATCGCCGCGTACGCGGACCGGGAGGTGACCCTGCGCGACGGCATGGTCGACCACACCGGGCTCGGGCTCGACCCGGCGCTGCCGGGCGGGTCACGGTGAGGCCGGGGACGCTGCTGCGTCTCGTGCTGGCGGGCACCCGCACGGACGTCGCACGGGTGGTGCTCACGGCGGTGAGCGCCGCGCTCGCGACGCTGGCCGGGCTGGCCGCGCTGACAGTGCTGGCGGTGGTCAAGCCGGCCGGCGATGCCTGGACGCAGTCCGAGCAGTACACCAACGCCCTGCTGCGAGAACCCGGCCTGCGCCCCGGCGTGGCGTTCGCGTTGCTGTTGCTCTGCGTACCGGTGCTGGGGCTGGCCGGGCAGTGCGCCCGCCTCGGCGCGCCCGGCCGGGACCGACGGCTGGCCGCGCTCCGGCTGGCCGGTGCCACCCCGGGGCAGGTCACCCGGATCGCGGTCGCCGAGACCGGCGTGGCGAGCCTGATCGGCACCCTCATCGGTCTGGCCGTCTTCCTGGCCGGACGCCGGCTGCTGCACCGGCCCGACGCGGACGGGCGGCTGCCGCTGTCCACCGACGTGCATCCGGCCCCGGTGGCGGTGGCCGCCGTCGTGCTCGGCCTGCCGCTGGCCGCCGCGCTGGTGAGCGCGTTGCTGCTGCGGCGGGTCGCCACCACCCCGTTCGGCGTCGTGCGCAGGGTCCGCACCCGGGCGCCCTGGCCGTGGCCGGGCGTGCTCATCCTCGCCGCGCTGGCGATGTTCGCCGCGATCCGCCCGCTCCTGCTCTGGTACGAGCGGCGTGGCGCCGTGGCACCCGACTGGCTGGTGCCGACGCTGCTGGTCGTCGGCGGGCTGACCGCGATGATCGGCGTCGTCTCGGGCACCGGCTGGATCTCGTACCAGACCGGGCGGCTGCTGCACCGGCACGGACGCGGCCCGGCCGCCCTGCTCGCCGCCCGCCGGCTGGCCGCCGACCCGTGGGCCGGCAGCCGCACCTTCGCCGCGTTGCTGGCCGCGCTGATCTTCGGCGCCGGTGCCGCGGCGCTGCGCGCCGACTTCCGGGCCCAGGCCGAGGTGACCCGCCGCACCGGCTCCGGACTGGCCGACCCGGACTTCTTCCTCGGCGCGATGGACCTGGTCGACCTCGCGGTCGTGGTGGCGATGGCGATCGCCGGCGGTGGGCTGCTCGTGGCCGTGGTCGAGGGGATCACCAGCCGGCGACGGGCGTACGCGGCGCAGGTGGCGACCGGCGTGCCACGCGCCACCATCGGCCGGTCGCTGCTCTGGGCCGCGCTCGCCCCCGCCGTACCCGCGATCGGGCTCGCGCTGACGGTCGGCTACCTGCTGGTCCGGGGCGTCATGCCGGCACCGAGCAACGGTGGCTTCGCGCGAACGATCTGCGACGCCGGTACTGAGCTGTGCGGCGACCCGGCCACCGCGGCGCGGTACACCCGTACCGAATGGGTGCCGGAGACCACTGTCCCGCCGGACGTACCGTGGGATCAGCTGGCCTGGCTCGCGGTGGGCGGGCTGGCGGCGGTGCTGGGCACGGTAGTGGCCGGCCTGCTGTTCCTGCGCGCCGCGACCTCGGTGGAGGAACTGCGCAGCACCTGACCGGTCAGCGGCCGAGCAGACCGGCGGAGCCGGCGACGGCCAGCCCGATCACCGTCGAACAGCAGCAGACGACGAGCGCGCCGGCGACCACCACGAGGAGCAGCCAGGCCGGGACACGCCGGCCCGGCTGCTCCTCGTCGCTCATCTGCTCCGGAACGGGTCAGGCCCGGCCGACGCGGTCGAGGATCCAGGCGTTGACGAACGCCTCCTCGCGCCAGGAGTCGTACCGGCCGCTCGGGCCGCCGTGGCCCGCGCCCATCTCGGTCTTGAGCAGGTAGTCGCCGGCCGGTGCGAGCGACCGCAGCCGGGCGATCCACTTGGCCGGCTCGTGGTAGAGCACCCGGGTGTCGTTGAGGCTGGTCACCGCCAGGATCGCCGGGTAGTCGGCGGCGGTGACGTTCTCGTACGGCGTGTACGACTTCATGTACGCGTAGACCTCGGGGTCGTCGAGCGGGTTGCCCCACTCCTCCCACTCGGTGACCGTCAACGGCAGCGACGGGTCGAGGATCGAGGTGAGCGCGTCCACGAACGGCACCTGCGCGACGATCCCGGCGAACGCGTCCGGGGCGAGGTTCGCCACCGCGCCCATCAGCAGGCCGCCGGCCGAGGCGCCCCGAGCCACCAGCCGGTCGCTCGCCGTCCAGCCCGCCTTCACCAGGTGCCGGGCGCAGGCCACGAAGTCGGTGAACGTGTTCTTCTTGGCCAGCAGCTTGCCCTCGTCGTACCAGCGACGGCCCAGCTCACCGCCGCCCCGGATGTGCGCCACCGCGAAGATCACGCCGCGGTCGAGCAGGCTCAGCCGGGCGATCGAGAACCACGGGTCCATGCTCGCCTCGTACGAGCCGTAGCCGTAGATGACGGCGGGCGCCGAACCGTCGCGCGGGGTGTCGCGGCGGCAGACGAGCGAGATCGGTACGCGGGTGCCGTCGTCGGCGAGCGCCCAGTCGCGGTGCTGCTCGTAGTCGGCCGGGTCGTACGCGCGCCCGTCCGGCCCGGGGCGGACCGGCTTCTGCCGGCGCAGCGTCAGCTCCCGGGTGACCAGGTCGTAGTCGTAGACCGAGTCCGGGGTGACGAGCGAGGTGTAGCGCAGCCGTACCTCGTTCGTGCGGTACTCCGGGTTCGCGTCCAGCCCCACGCTGTAGATCGGCTCGGGGAAGTCGATGTCCCAGCTGTCGTCACTGCCCACCGGCAGCACCCGCAGGCCGGTCAGGCCGTTGGCGCGCAGCGACACCACGAGGTGGTTCTCGAACGCGTCGACCGCCTCCAGCCGGGTGCCCGGGGTGTGCGGGATCAGCGGCTCCCACTCGCCCGGCGCGTCCGCCGAGGTGTACGCCAGCGCGAAGTCCTCCGCGCCGTCGTTGTGCAGGATCAGGAAGCGGTGGCCGTGGTGCTCCACCGCGTACTCGATGCCCTGACGCCGCGGGGCCACGACGGCGGGCTCGCCGGTCGGGTTGGACGCCGGGATCACCCACACCTCGCTGGTGATCTTGCTGTGGATGTCGATGACCACGAAGCGCTCGGAGCGGGTCAGCTCGACACCGACCCAGAACCGCTCGTCGTCCTCCTGGTACACCACCACGTCCTCGGTGGAGGCCGTGCCGACGGTGTGCCGCCAGACCCGGTTCGGCCGCCACGCCTCGTCCACGGTCACGTAGAACAGCGTGGACGCGTCGCTGGACCAGGCCGTGCCGTAGAACGTGTCCGGCACCTCGTCCGGCAGCGACTCGCCGGTGGTCAGATCCTTGATCCGCAGCGTGAAGCGCTCGTCGCCGGAGAAGTCGGTGGAGTAGGCCAGCCAGCGCCCGTCCGGGCTGACGTCGAACGCGCCGAGCGAGAAGAAGTCGTGCCCCTCGGCGAGCTGGTTGCCGTCGAGCAGCACCTCCTCGCCGTCGAGCGGGGCGCCGTCCGCGCTGACCGGGGGTGCCGTCTCGCCCGGCCGGACCGCGCGCCGGCAGTGCACGCCGTACTGCTGACCCTCGACCGTGCGGGTGTAGTACCAGTAGCCGTCCTTGCGGGTCGGCACCGACAGGTCGGTCTCCTGGGTGCGCCGGCGCGTCTCCTCGAACAGCTCCGCGCGCAGCCCGGCCAGGTGGGCGGTGCGCGCCTCGGTGTACGCGTTCTCGGCGTCCAGGTACGCGATCGTGTCCGGGTCGTCCTTGGCGGCGAGCCAGGCGTACTCGTCGAGGACTGTGTCACCGTGATGGACGCGCTCGGTCGGGACGCGCTTGGCGACGGGCGGTGGGGTTTCGGTCACGGCGCCACGTTACCGGTCGCCGGGCCGCCGCCGGGCTCGCCCGCCGACCGAATCCCGCGACTCGCCGCCAGGTCTTTCGAACATGTGTACGATAACCGCCATGGCGGATGCGGCACGTTCCACCGACCGACTCGAAGCCCTCGACATCACTCGGAAGCTGGCCGCGATCTGCGGTGACCCGTTCGCCCGCTTCGCCGGCCCGGCCGACGAGGTGGCCGGCCGTACCGCCCGATGGGTGGCCGTGCCGGGCGGCCCGCACGCCGCGGCGGAGGTGTTGCGGCTGGCCGCCGCGCACGACCTGACAGTGGTGCCCCGGGGCGCTGGCACGAAGATCGACTGGGGTGCCGCCCCCGCGCAGGTGGACATCATGCTCGACACCGGCCGCCTCGCCGGGGTCTGGCACGAGCCGCGCGACGCGGCGGTGGCCGAGATCGGCGCCGGCACGCCACTGCGCGCGGTCCAGGCCACGCTCGCGCGCACCAACCGGCGGCTGCCGGTCGACGCGCCCTCGCCGGGCGCGACGCTCGGCGGGGTGCTCGCCGCCGACGAGTCCGGTCCGCTGCGTCACCGGCACGGCAGCCCGTGCGCCCAGCTCGTCGGGGTGCGCTACCTCGATGCCGACGGCGAGTTGGTGAGCGTCGGCGAGTCCGGCACGGAGGCGCTCGGCCGGGCCACCCCGGGCAGCGGGGGTGGTCGTGCGAGTGAACGGGGTCCGGCGGGCGATGGCGGTTCCGCGGGCTGGGGCGCCGGTGGTGCGTTCGGCGACGGTCCGGGTGGCGGGGATGCGATCCTCGGGCGGGGCGAGGTGCCCGGGCTCGACGTGGCCCGGCTGCTCTGCGGCTCGCAGGGCGGGCTCGGCGTGCTGGTCTCGGCCACCATGCGGGTGCACGCCGTGCCGGCCGGCCGGCTCTGGGTGTCCCGTCCGGTCTGGACGCCGCTGGAGGTGCACGACCTGGTCCGGGCCGTACTGGCCGCGGGCGTCGATCCGGCCGCCGTCGAACTGGACCTGCCGGTGCCGGTGCCGCTGCCCCGGCGTCGTATCCCGGCTACGCACCCGTCGGTGATCAACCGTCCCGACCATCCCGCCGTGACCGGGCGACCCGCGGCGGGCAGCCTGGTGGTGCTGTTGGAAGGCGGCCCGGCCGACGTGACCGAGCGGGCCGAACGGCTCACCGCCGTCCTCGGCGTCGAGGCGATGATCAGCCACCACGCGCCGGAATGGTGGGGGCGTTACCCGTTCGCGCCCGGCGACACCGCGCTGCGCATCGAGGTGCCGATCAACGACCTGCACGCCGCCGTCTACGCGTTGCGCGACGCCACCGGCAGCCCGGTGCCGGTACGCGGCTCGGCCGGCTCGGGCACCGTCCACGCCGCCCTGTCCGGCACGCTGCCGCCCGAGCGGGTCGCCTCGATCCTCACCGCCGTCCGCAGTGTGCTGATCGCCCGGCGGGGCCGGTGCGTCGTGGTGGCCGCGCCCGCGGCGGTACGCCGTGCCGTGGACCTCTGGGGCGAGCTGCCCACGTTGCCGCGCCTGCGCAGCGCCAAGGCCCACCTGGACCCGCACCACCGCCTGGCCCCCGGCCGCCTCCCCGGAGGCCTCTGACCAGCACTCACCCTACCCGGGAACCAGCCTGCCGACGTCCGGCTCACCCGTGCCGGTGCCCTGCTCGACGGGGTGCCCGCCGGACGCCCTTGCCTGTCCGG
>NZ_RCVK01000141.1:0-22920 GCF_003667485.1 Micromonospora sp. BL1 | reverse complement strand
GGGGTGGGCGGGGGCGATACGACTGACACGCCGAGAGCGTAGACGCGGCCTGCCACGTCCATTTCTTGTCCGAACGGTTCGGACAGCGGTAACCTTCAACTGCCAGGGGCACTAGCCCCGTGGAAGTGGACCCGGCAGCCTTCCGGACGGTGGGTGAGCCGGGTCTCGCGCTGTCTGGCCTCGTCAGACCTGCCGCGACTCACTGATCATGCGGCGGATGGAGTCCTTCCAGCGCCCGCCTTTGGCCCAGCACCAGGCCAACGCGTCGGGAACGGCCAGCAGACACTCCTCGTGGGCGCGTAGCTGGTCGTACCGCAGCCGCCCGTCCACCCCGCACTTCCTGACCTGCTCGAAGAGCAGGCGCTGATCGGCCTGGAAGGTCGAGTCGTCGCGTTCCAGGACGAGGCGGGCAGCCCCGATCTTCGCCGTGTGCTCCACCAGAGAGACGAGGCAGGCTTCGCGAGCGACCCGGGCGTTGCGATGGTCCTTCGCGTCGAAGATGACGGCGTGCGCGGAGAGCGCGAGAAACCCGTCGATGATCTGACGGCGCCGGTCGTCTCTCTCCTTGTGGAAGTGGATGCGGCGTTGGCCGGGCAGGATGAGATCACGAATCGACCGCCGTGCAGCGTTCAGGTCGGCCGGGTGCATGACCACGGCGGCGACGAGTAGCCCTCGCTCCTTGGTCTCGTCGACGAAGACGTGCGCGGTCATGGGACGAGGCTCTCCTGTCGCTGCTCGGACCCGCTCAGGCGTTGACGATTTCCCTGATGCGGTCGAGCTTCTGCCGGGCGGTCAGGCCGGCGGGGTTCTTGGTGCCGATGACGTCCAGCTCCGCTCGGACGTCACAGTCGTCCGGCTGAAGGATCGCATCGATCACACGTGCTCGGGGGCCGCCGTCCCGGACGTAGATCCAGACCGTCTGCGACTGCCGCGGCTCGGTGTTGAGCGCCGCGTCGAGCCGGTGGGGAGGGAAGAAACCGAGGCCGGTCGCCCTGAGCGTGTCGGCGATCTCGGCCAGGACCCAGCGGCCGAGCTTGCGGTAGCCCAACTCGTCCCGCAACTCGCCGAGGGTCGCTTCCGTCAGTCCTCCGTCCGCTCGGCAACGGGCCGCGATGCCTGGAGCGGTGTCCGTCTCGCTCACGTCCCACCCCAATGGCGTCGATGGATGTCGAACAAGATGATGCGAGATGCTCAACATCTTGTCAACCAATCACCGATGTTTTATTTCGACCTTGAGGATATTTTCGGGGAAGTGGGTTCGGCTCACACCGGAGGGCCCGGTACGGCGGCATCCACCGGTCGCGACGTACGCTCGGGGATGTGACGGCGAACCGGGAGATCGACGACATCCTGCAACGCGGCGCGGACGGCGGGCGGATCACGCCCGAGGAGGCGCTGCTGCTCTACACCGACGCGCCCTTCCACGCGCTGGGCGAGGCGGCCGACGCGGTACGGCGGCGCCGCTACCCGGACAACATCGTCACGTACCTGATCGACCGCAACATCAACTACACGAACGTCTGCGTGACGGCGTGCAAGTTCTGCGCGTTCTACCGGGCCCCCAAGCACAAGGAGGGCTGGACCCACCCGACCGAGGAGATCCTGCGCCGCTGCGGCGAGGCGGTCGAGCTGGGCGCCACCCAGGTCATGCTCCAGGGCGGGCACCACCCGGACTACGGCGTCGAGTACTACGAGGAGTTGTTCTCCTCGGTCAAGAAGGCGTACCCGCAGCTCGCCATCCACTCGATCGGCCCGAGCGAGATCCTGCACATGGCGAAGGTCTCCGGCGTGAGCCTGGACGAGGCCATCGCCCGGATCAAGACCGCCGGCCTGGACTCGATCGCCGGTGCCGGCGCGGAGATGCTGCCGGACCGGCCGCGCAAGGCGATCGCGCCGCTGAAGGAGTCCGGCGCCCGCTGGCTGGAGGTCATGGAGCTGGCGCACCGGCAGGGCCTGGAGTCGACGGCCACCATGATGATGGGCACCGGCGAGACGAACGCCGAGCGCATCGAGCACCTGCGGATGATCCGCGACGTGCAGGACCGCACCGGCGGTTTCCGGGCCTTCATCCCGTGGACGTACCAGCCGGAGAACAACCACCTCAAGGGCCGCACCCAGGCGACCACGCTGGAGTACCTGCGCCTGGTCGCGGTGGCCCGGCTGTTCTTCGAGACGGTGCCGCACCTGCAGGCGTCCTGGCTGACCACCGGCAAGGACGTCGGGCAGCTCGCGTTGCACATGGGCGTGGACGACCTCGGCTCGATCATGCTGGAGGAGAACGTCATCTCCTCGGCCGGCGCCCGGCACCGGTCCAACCTGCACGAGCTGATCGGCATGATCCGGTCGGCCGACCGGATCCCGGCCCAGCGGGACACGCTCTACAACCGGCTCGCGGTGCACCACACGCCCGCCGACGACCCGAGCGACGACCGCGTCGTCTCGCACTTCTCGTCGATCGCCCTGCCCGGCGGCGGCGCCGGGAAGTCGCTGCCGCTGGTCGAGGTCAACTGACCCGGTTCCGCCGTTCGGCCGGTCGGCGTTCGTCGTGCGGCCGGAGCTCCGCCCGTTTCCGGTGAAGCTTGCGCCAGGGGTCTTCACCTGCGTGATCACCGACGGCTAGCCTGCCCGCGCGACACCACCGATCCGGGCCGCGAGCAGGCAGGTAACAGGTCGGCGGCGACCCGGTCGAGCACGGCCCGGTGAGCCGACGACGCCATTACGCTTGCGGCGTCCGTCGGACCGTCGTCCTCCATCGGCCCATGAGGGCCGTTCACATAACGCACCGCGGCAGGGGCGGGATGGGTGACCATCCCGCCCCTGCCGTCTGCCGGGATCGATGGGAACAACGGCCGCGTACCCGGGGGGAGGCGGGGGCGGCGCGGCTGGCAGAGTGGAGGGGTGAGCCGTACCCCGCAGGGCCAGCGCGCCAGCCTGGACAAGCAGCCGCACGAGGTCGCCGCGATGTTCGACGGCGTCGCCGCCCGCTACGACCTGACGAACACCGTGCTCTCGTTCGGTCAGGACCGGTCGTGGCGGCGGGCCACCCGGGCGGCGCTCGGGCTGCGCCCGGGCGAGCGGGTGCTGGACGTGGGCGCCGGCACCGGTGTGTCGACCGAGGAACTGGCCCACTCCGGGGCGTACGCGGTGGGTGCGGACCTCTCGCTGGGCATGCTGTTCGCCGGCAAGCGCACCCGCCCGTCGGTGCCGCTGCTGGCCGGGGACGCGCTGCGGTTGCCGTTCGCGGACGCCAGCTTCGACGCGGTGACCATCTCCTTCGCGCTGCGTAACGTCAACGACACCGACGCGGCGCTGGCCGAGTTGGCCCGGGTGACCCGGCCGGGCGGACGGCTGGTGGTGTGCGAGTTCAGCACTCCGGTGAACCCGGCGTTCCGCACCGTCTACCTGTCGTACCTGATGCGGTCGTTGCCGGCGGTGGCCCGCGCGGTGTCCAGCAACCCGGACGCCTACGTCTACCTGGCGGAGTCGATCCGCGCCTGGCCGGACCAGGCGGCGCTGGCCGCGCGGATCGGCGCGGCCGGCTGGGGACGGGTGGCGTGGCGCAACCTGACCGGCGGCGTGGTGGCGTTGCACCGGGCCGTCCGAAACTGACCCTCCGGCCAGCGCGAGCTGGTCATTTCGTGAATATCCGATTCTGGTCTACTTTGTCCCGTAGGCTCGCCCCCATGACGGGACCAGACCAGGCCGCCACCGACGACGACGCCGCCGAGCTGATCGCGCAGCTCCGCGAGCTGGCCGGCGCGGATCCCGCAGATGTCCGGCAGGTCGTCGCCGAGGTGCTCGCCGCGCTGGACCGGGCCGCCGGCGGCGCGTTGCGCGACCACCTGCCCGAGACCATCCGGCTCGACGCCGGACTCGGACCGGCCGCGCAGGCGCGCCCGTGACCGGTCTCGACGCTCTTACCGGCGCGTTTCCGCGAAGTTAGGCCCCCCTCAGCGCGTACTGGTGTAACGCCGGTCATAGACTCCAACCGGATCGGCTTGTGAAGCATTTCACGAGCATGCGGGAGGAGGCGCGGATGACCGCGGTGGAGAACGACGCCGACGTCATCGTCGTGGGCGCCGGTCCCGGAGGATCGGCCACGGCGTACCACCTGGCGCGGCACGGCGTACGCGTGCTGCTGCTGGAGAAGACGGAATTTCCCCGGGAGAAGGTCTGCGGTGACGGGCTCACGCCCCGCGCCGTGCGGCAGCTGATCCGGATGGGCGTGGACACCTCGCCCGAGGCGGGCTGGCTGCACAACAAGGGCCTACGGGTGATCGGCGGCGGAGTACGCCTGGAGCTGGACTGGCCCGACCTGGCCAGCTTCCCCAACTACGGCCTGGTGCGCACCCGGCTCGACTTCGACGACCTGCTCGCCCAGCGTGCGGTCGCCGCCGGGGCGAAGCTCCAGACCAGCGTCAACGTCCTCGGGCCGGTGCTCGGCGCCGACGACCGGGTGATCGGCGTGCAGGCCGAGGTCGGCCCGGACAAGGAACCCGCCACGTTCCACGCGCCGCTCGTGGTCGCCGCCGACGGTGTCTCCGGCCGCTTCCCGCTCGCCCTCGGGCTGGCCAAGCGGGAGGACCGCCCGATCGGCGTGGCCGTCCGCCGCTACTACCGTTCGGCCGCCAAGCACGACGACGACTACCTGGAGTCCTGGTTGGAGCTGCGGGCCAAGGGCAACGACGCGCTGCTGCCCGGCTACGGCTGGATCTTCGGCCTCGGCGACGGCCGGGTGAACGTCGGCCTGGGCGTGCTCAACTCCTCCTCGGCGTTCGGCAAGACGAACTACCGCAAGCTGCTCACCGACTGGCTCGCGAACACCCCCGAGGACTGGGGGATGACCGACGAGTCCAACGCGGAGGGTCCGATCCTCGGCGCCGCGCTGCCGATGGGCTTCAACCGGGTACCGCACTACACCCGCGGCGTGCTGCTCGTCGGCGACTCCGGCGGCATGGTCAACCCCTTCAACGGCGAGGGCATCGCGTACGCGATGGAGTCCGGCGAGATGGCCGCGGAGGTCGTGGTGCAGGCGCTCGCCCGCCCGGCCGGCGCGGAACGGGAGCGGGCGCTGATGGCGTACCCGCAGGAGCTGAAGGCCCGCTTCGGCGGCTACTACCGGCTCGGCGGCGTCTTCGTGAAGCTCATCGGCCGGCCCGAGATCATGCGGATGGCGACCAAGCACGGCATGCCGCACCCGATGCTCATGCGCTTCGTGCTCAAGCTGCTGGCCAACCTGACCGACCCGCGCGGCGGGGACGCGATGGACCGGGTCATCAACGCGATGACGAAGGTGGCCCCGGCCGTGTAGGAGACGACCGGCCCGGGCCCGACGCCCACGAGCCGGACATGGATCGACCCCGCCGACCGAGGTCGTGAGGGACGTGAATAGTGTGATTTTGGCCAACCACCGAGGTCAGGGAAGGACGAGCAGGGGACAACGATGACGCTCTCTCCTTACGCACCCATCATCGGGCTGTTCGCCCTCGCTGCGGCGTTCGCGCTGTTCTCCGTGGCCGCTGCCCGACTCGCCGGCCCGCGGCGTCTCAACAAGGCCAAGCTCGAGGCGTACGAGTGTGGCATCGAGCCGAGCCCGCAGCCCGTCGGCGGCGGCCGGTTCCCGATCAAGTTCTACCTGACGGCGATGCTCTTCATCGTCTTCGACATCGAGATCATCTTCCTCTACCCCTGGGCGGTCTCCTTCGACGCCCTGCCGATCTTCGGCTTCGTGGAGATGGTCCTGTTCATCGTCGCGGTCTTCGTCGCATACGCCTACGTCTGGCGGCGCGGCGGCCTGGACTGGGACTGAGGAGGTAGCAGATGGGCATCGAGGAGAAGCTCCCCTCCGGCGTCCTGCTCACCAGCGTCGAGAAGCTGGTCAACTGGACGCGGAAGACCTCGGTCTGGGGCGCCACGTTCGGTCTGGCCTGCTGCGCCATCGAGATGATGGCGGCGGGCGGCCCGCACTACGACATGGGCCGCTGGGGCATGGAGGTCTTTCGCGCCTCGCCCCGCCAGGCGGACCTGATGATCGTGGCCGGCCGGGTGAGCCAGAAGATGGCCCCGGTCCTGCGCCAGATCTACGACCAGATGGCCGAGCCCCGCTGGGTCATCTCGATGGGCGTCTGCGCCAGCAGCGGCGGCATGTTCAACAACTACGCCATCGTGCAGGGCGTCGACCACGTCGTCCCGGTCGACATGTACCTCCCCGGCTGCCCGCCCCGGCCGGAGATGCTCATCGACGCGGTGCTCAAGCTGCGCGAGAAGATCATGCACGAGCCGCTGGGCCCGAACGGCCGCAAGATGCTGGAGGCCCGCCAGGCCCGCGGTGACGTGCCGGTGGTGCCGTACGGCTCGATGCCCTCGTCGTACCGCAGCGACAAGGCCCGCCGTGCCGAGTGGACGAAGGCGGTCCGCGAGGGGCGCGAGGAGCAGCTTCGGATCGAGAACTGGATGAAGGCGCAGAACCACCTTCAGGCGTCGCATAGGGGCCCGAAATGACCGCACCGAACGACAAGAACAACGACGGCGGGGTGCCGGTACCCACCACCCCGGCCGGTGCCAGCTCCACCGCCCCGGCGGAGTACCCGCCGGCCAGCCCGGCCGGCCGGGGCATGTTCGGCAACCAGGGCACCGGTGACGTCTCCGGCTACGGCGGCCTGGTCCGCCAGCGCAAGCCGATCGAGGAGGCGTCCCGGCCGTACGGGAGCTACTTCGACGAGGTGCGGGACGCGCTGGAGGAGGCGTACCCGGACTTCGGCGACGCGATCGAGAAGGTCGTGGTCGACCGGGGCGAGCTGACCCTGCACGTCCGCCCGGAGCGGATCGCCGAGGTCTGCCAGGTGATGCGCGACGACCTCGCGCTGCGCTTCGAACTGCTCTCGTCGGTGTCCGGCGTGGACTACCTGGGCGCGGAGCGCCGCCTGCACGTGGTCTACCAGCTCACCTCGATGACCTACCGGCGCATGGTCCGGCTGGAGGTGGCGGTCTCCGCGGAGGAGCCGCACGTCCCGAGCGTCACCGCCGTCTACCCGACCGCCGACTGGCAGGAGCGGGAGACGTACGACATGTTCGGCGTCGTCTTCGACGGCCACCCCGCCCTGACCCGGATCCTCATGCCGGACGACTGGGAGGGGCACCCGCAGCGCAAGGACTACCCGCTGGGCGGCGTCCCCGTCGAGTACAAGGGTGCGGAGATCCCCCCGCCGGACAAGCGGCGGTCGTACCAGTGAGCGCGAGGAGTGCAGCGAAGCGGAGCCCCGCAGTCGCGAACGGAGGGTTGGCACTGTGACCACGTCGAACTACGCGACCGAGCGCGAGACGACCGAGGGCAAGGTCTTCACCGTCACCGGCGGGGACTGGGACGAGGTCGTCTCCGGCACGGACCCGATCAACGACGAGCGGATCGTCGTCAACATGGGTCCGCAGCACCCGTCCACCCACGGTGTGCTCCGGCTGGTCCTGGAGCTGGAGGGCGAGACGGTCCGCGAGGCCCGCTCGGTCGTCGGCTACCTGCACACCGGCATCGAGAAGAACCTGGAGTACCGCAACTGGGTCCAGGGCTCGACGTTCGTGACCCGGATGGACTACCTCTCGCCGCTGTTCAACGAGACGGCGTACGCGCTCGCGGTGGAGAAGCTGCTCGGCATCACCGACGACATCACCGAGCGGGCCACCACCATCCGCGTGCTGATGATGGAGCTCAACCGCGTCTCGTCGCACCTGGTCTGGCTGGCGACCACCGCCATGGAACTGGGCGCGATCAACATGATGCTGTACGGCTTCCGCGAGCGAGAGTACGTCCTCGACATTTTCGAGACCATCACCGGCCTGCGGATGAACCACGCGTACGTGCGGCCGGGCGGCGTGGCGCAGGACGTGCCGGACGACGCGATCCGCAAGATCCGCGACTTCCTCCAGCTGATGCCGAAGCGGCTCAAGGAGTACGAGAACCTGCTGTCCGGCCAGCCGATCTGGCTGGAGCGTACGCAGCACGTGGCGGTGCTCGACGTGACCGCTTGCATGGCGCTCGGCGTCACCGGCCCGGTGCTGCGGTCCGCGGGCCTCGCCTGGGACCTGCGCAAGACGATGCCGTACTGCGGTTACGAGACGTACGAGTTCGACGTGCCGACGCACACCGACGGTGACGTGTGGGGCCGCTACCTGGTGCGGGTGGCGGAGATCCGCGAGTCGCTGAAGCTGATCGAGCAGGCGCTGGGCCGCCTGAAGCCCGGCCCGGTGATGGTCTCCGACAAGAAGATCGCCTGGCCGGCGCAGCTCGCCATCGGCGTGGACGGCATGGGCAACTCGCTGGAGCACGTCGCCAAGATCATGGGTCAGTCGATGGAGTCGCTGATCCACCACTTCAAGCTCGTCACCGAGGGCTTCCGGGTTCCGCCGGGCCAGGTGTACGTCGGCATCGAGTCGCCCCGCGGCGAGCTGGGCGTGCACGCGGTGTCCGACGGCGGCACCCGGCCCTACCGGGTGCACTACCGGGAGCCGAGCTTCGTCAACCTCCAGGCCCTCCCGGCGATGGCCGAGGGCGGCCTGATCGCCGACGTGATCGCCGGCGGCGCCTCGCTGGACCCCGTGATGGGTGGTTGTGACCGATGAGCTTTTCCGAAACGACTCGCGTCCGGGCGCGGGAGATCATCGCCCGGTACCCGGCGGACCGGTCCCGCTCGGCGCTGCTGCCGCTGCTGCACCTGGTCCAGTCCGAGGAGGGCTACGTCTCCCCGGCCGGTGTCGAGTTCTGCGCCGAGGTGCTCGGGCTGAACAAGGCCCAGGTCGGCGCCGTCGCCACCTTCTACACCATGTACAAGCGCAAGCCCACCGGTGACTACCTGGTGAGCGTCTGCACCAACACGATGTGCGACGTGCTCGGCGGGCAGAAGGTCTACGACACCCTCGCCGAGCACCTCGGCGTCGGGCACGAGGAGACCACCGCCGACGGGAAGATCACCCTGGAGCACGCCGAGTGCCTGGCGGCGTGCGACTACGGCCCGGTGATGACCGTCAACTACGACTTCTTCGACAACGTGGAGCCGCAGGCCGCGCTCGACGTGGTCGAGGAGCTGCGCGCCGGCGGCCGGCCGATGCCGACCCGTGGGGCGCGGCTCTGCACGCTCAAGGAGATGGCGGTCCAGCTCGCCGGTTTCGCCGACGAGCGCGACGGCGCGGTGGCTGACGGCGGGCCGGGCGAGCCCAGCCTGCGCGGCCTGCGCCTGGCCGAGCAGCACGGCGTCTCGGTGCCGGGCTTCGACCCGAAGACGCCGATCCGCAGCAAGGCCGAGGCCGACCGGGCCGCCGCCGAGGAGAAGGCGAAGGCCGAGGCCGCGAAGCCGGCCCCCGCACCCGAGCCGGCCAAGGCAGTCGAGCCGGCCAAGCCGGAGGCGGCCACCGGCAGCACCGCGCCGGACGTGAAGGCGCCGGACGCCAAGTCGCCGCAGGTGCGTACCGCCGAGACCCGGCAGCCGGACGCGAGCACCCCGGTGCCCGACGCCCCCGGCACGAAGATGCCGGTGGACGGCCCGGCCCCGGCGCCGCGCGACGCGCGGGCGGCCGAGGCGGCCGGCGCGGCGGCGAACCCGCCGGCCGGCGACGGCAAGCCCGCCGGCGACGCGGCCGGCGCGCAGGAGCGCAACCTCAAGGAAGCGGAATCCGGTACGGGCGCGGACGGCGGCGACCCGGCGGACGCGAGCGGAACGGGGGTCCGGAAGTGACCACTCCTCGGCCGGAGACGCTGGCCAAGCTCACGCCGGTGCTCACCAAGCGCTGGCTCTCGCCGGACGCGTGGCGGCTCGGCACCTACGAGAAGCTGGACGGCTACGCCGCCCTGCGCAAGGCGCTCAAGGCGCACCCGGACGACCTGATCCAGCTGATCAAGGACTCCGGACTGCGCGGCCGGGGCGGCGCGGGCTTCCCGACCGGTCTCAAGTGGGGGTTCATCCCGCAGGGCGACGGCAAGCCGCACTACCTCGTGGTGAACGCCGACGAGGGCGAGCCGGGCACCTGCAAGGACCTGCCGCTGATGACCCACGACCCGCACTCGCTGGTCGAGGGCGTCATCATCGCCTCGTACGCGATCCGGGCCAACCGGGCGTACATCTACATCCGCGGTGAGGCGGTGCACGCCGCCCGGCGGCTGCGCAGCGCTGTCGACGAGGCGTACGCCAAGGGTTATCTCGGCCGCAACGTCCTCGGTTCGGGCTTCGACCTGGACCTGGTGGTGCACTCGGGCGCCGGGGCGTACATCTGCGGTGAGGAGACCGCGCTGCTGGACTCGCTGGAGGGCTTCCGCGGCCAGCCCCGGCTGCGCCCGCCGTTCCCGGCGACCCACGGCCTGTACGCCAGCCCGACCGTGGTCAACAACGTCGGCACCATCGCCAGCGTGCCGTACATCGTGCTCGGTGGCGCGGACTGGTGGAAGACGATGGGCACGGAGAAGTCGTCCGGCCCGATGATCTACTCGCTGTCCGGCCGGATCGCCAACCCCGGCCAGTACGAGTGCTCGATGGGCATCACGCTGCGCGAGCTGATCGAGCTGGCCGGCGGCATGAAGCCCGGGCACAACCTGAAGTTCTGGACCCCGGGTGGCTCGTCGACGCCGCTGCTGACCGCCGAGCACCTGGACGTGCCGCTGGACTTCGAGGGGGTGGCGGCGGCCGGCTCGATCCTGGGCACCACCGCCACGCAGATCTTCTCCGACCAGGACTGCCCGGTGTACGCGACCTACCGGTGGCTGGAGTTCTACCACCACGAGTCGTGCGGCAAGTGCACCCCGTGCCGGGAGGGCAACTACTGGATGGTCCGGGTCTACCGGCGCATCCTGGCCGGCCAGGGCACCCACGAGGACCTGGACACCCTGCTCGACACCTGCGACAACATCCTCGGCCGCTCGTTCTGCGGTCTCGGTGACGGCGCGACCAGCTCGGTGACCTCGTCGCTGAAGTACTTCAAGCAGGACTACCTCGACTACATCGAGGGACGTACCGCGCCGAAGCTCTCCGACAAGTCTCTGGTTGGAGCTCACTGATGACCGACGTAGCCAAGCAGACCGAGACCGTCACGCTGACCATCGACGGCGTCGAGGTCACCGCGCCCAAGGGCGCGCTGCTGATCCGCGTCGCCGAGCAGCTCGGCACCGAGATCCCGCGCTTCTGCGACCACCCGCTGCTGGCCCCGGCCGGCGCCTGCCGGCAGTGCCTGGTGGAGGTGGAGGGCCAGCGCAAGCCGGTCGCCTCCTGCACCCAGACCGTCGCCGACGGCATGGTGGTGCGGACGCAGCTCACCTCCCCGGTCGCCAAGAAGGCCCAGGAGGGGGTGATGGAGCTGCTGCTCCTCAACCACCCCCTGGACTGCCCGATGTGCGACAAGGGCGGCGAGTGCCCGCTGCAGAACCAGGCGATGTCCACCGGCCGGACGGACTCGCGGTTCCACGAGCACAAGCGGGAGTACCCGAAGCCGCTGCCGATCAGCACCCAGGTGCTGCTCGACCGCGAGCGTTGCGTGCTCTGCCAGCGGTGCACCCGGTTCTCCGAGGAGATCGCCGGGGACAAGTTCATCGACCTGATGGGACGCTCCTCGCACGAGGAGATCAACATCTACCGGGACGAGGAGTACGGCGAGGACGGCGACGCCGGTGACGTCCCGTTCAACTCGTACTTCTCCGGCAACACGGTGCAGATCTGCCCGGTGGGCGCGCTGACCGGTTCCCAATACCGGTTCCGGGCCCGCCCGTTCGACCTGGTCTCCACGCCCAGCGTCTGCGAGCACTGCTCGGCCGGCTGCGCCCAGCGCACCGACTGGCGGCGCGGCAAGGTCCTGCGCCGGCTGGCCGGCGACGACCCGGCCGTGAACGAGGAGTGGAACTGCGACAAGGGCCGCTGGGGCTTCCAGTACACCCGCGCGTTCGACCGGATCAGCACCCCGATGGTGCGCGACGAGAAGACCGGTGAGCTGCGCGAGGCGTCCTGGAGCGAGGCGCTCACCCGGGCCGCCGAGGGGCTGCGCGCGGCCCGCGACGGCGCGACCGGCACGGCGGTGCTGACCGGCGGCCGGCTCACCGTCGAGGACGCCTACGCGTACGCGAAGTTCGCCCGCATCGCGCTGCACACCAACGACATCGACTTCCGGGCCCGCCCGGTCTCCCGCGAGGAGGCCGACTTCCTGGCCAGCAGCGTCGCCGGGGTCACCGACGTGACCTACACGGACGTGGAGAACGCGCCCGCCGTGGTGCTGGTCGGCCTGGAGCCGGAGGAGGAGTGCCCGATCCTCTTCCTGCGGCTGCGCAAGGCGTACCTGAAGAGGAAGCTCACGGTGTACGCGATCGCGCCGTTCGCGACCCGCGGCCTGGAGAAGCTCGGGGCGAAGCTCGCCCGGGTCGTGCCCGGCGAGGAAGCCGGCGTGCTGGCCGAGCACGCCACGGTGGCCGAGGCGCTGGGCCGGCCCGGCGCGATCCTGATCGTCGGCGAGCGCCTGGCCGAGGTGCCGGGCGGCCTGTCGGCGGCGGCGGACGTCGCCCGGCGTACCGGTGCCCGGCTGGTCTGGGTGCCGCGGCGCGCGGGTGACCGCGGCGCCGTCGACGCGGGCTGCCTGCCCAACCTGCTCCCCGGCGGCCGGGTCGTCACCGAGCCGGCCGCGCGCGCGGAGCTGGGCGAGGCGTGGGACATCCCGGCCGGGGTGATCCCCAGCCAGGCCGGCCGCGACACCGACGGCATCCTCACCGCCGCCGCGAACGGCAAGCTGGGCGCCCTGGTGGTGGCCGGCGTCGACCCGGCCGACCTGGCCGACCCGCGCCTGGCCGAGTCCGCACTGGACGCGGTGCCGTTCCTGGTCAGCCTGGAACTGCGGATGAGCGCGGTGTCCCGCCGCGCCGACGTGGTCCTGCCGGTCGCGCCGGTGGTCGAGAAGGCCGGCAGCTTCTTGGACTGGGAGGGCCGGCTGCGCACGTTCGAGAAGGTGCTGGACACCGGCGCGATGACCGACGCCCGCATCCTCGACGCGCTCGCCGCGCAGCTCGACGTGCGGCTGGGCACCGGCGACGTGCCGGCCATCCGCCGCGAGCTGGGCGCGCTGCCGCGCACCCGGGTCGAGCGGCCGTCGGCGCCCTCGGTCGAGCCGGCCGCCGTGCGGCAGCCGGGACCGGGCGAGGCGGTGCTCGCCACCTGGCACCAGCTGATCGACCTGGGCAGCCTCACCGACGGCGACGAGCACCTCGCCGGCACCGCCCGCCCGCCGGTGGTCCGGCTGGGCAAGGGCACCGCCGAGGCGCTGGGCGTCGCCGACGGTGACCCGGTCACGGTGGGCACCGACCGCGGCGCGATCACGCTGCCGGCGGCGATCACCGAGATGCCCGACGGCGTCGTCTGGCTGCCGACCAACTCACCCGGCTCCACCGTGCGGCGCGGCCTCGGCGCGACGTCCGGCGACGTGGTGAGCGTCTCCGCAGTCGGGAACGAAAGGTGGGTGCAGTGAACCCCGTCATCCTCGCGGCGCAGGACCCGACGCTTGCCGACTTCGGCAAGGACCCGTGGTGGCTGGTCCTCGGCAAGATCCTGTTCGCGTTCGTCGTCGCCGTGGCGGCCACGCTGCTCGGCGTCTGGTTCGAGCGCCGGGTCGTCGGCCGCATGGCGGTGCGGCCCGGCCCCAACCAGGCCGGCCCGTTCGGTCTGCTCCAGACGCTCGCCGACGGCGTGAAGCTGGCCTTCAAGGAGGACATCCTCCCGCGCAAGGCCGACAAGGTCGTCTACTTCTTCGCCCCGGTGATCTCGGTGGTCTGCGCGGTCACCGCGCTGTCGGTGATCCCGTTCGGGCCGATGGTGAGCATCTTCGGGCACCGCACGCCGCTCCAGGTCACCGACGTGTCGGTGGCGGTGCTGGTGGTGCTGGCCTTCTCCTCGCTCGCCGTGTACGGCATCGTGCTCGGCGGCTGGGCCAGCGGCTCGACCTACCCGCTGCTCGGCGGCCTGCGCTCGGCGGCCCAGCTGGTCTCGTACGAGGTCACCATGGGCCTGAGCGTGGTCGCGGTCTTCATGACCGCCGGCACCATGTCGACGAGCGGGATCGTCGCCGCGCAGGGCGACGGCACCCGGCTGAGCATCGGCGGCTTCGACCTCGCCGCCCCCGGCTGGTACGCGATCCTGCTGCTGCCCAGCTTCATCATGTTCTTCATCGCCATCGTCGGTGAGACGAACCGGGCACCGTTCGACCTGCCCGAGGCGGAGTCGGAGCTGGTGGCCGGCTTCCAGACCGAGTACAGCTCGCTGAAGTTCGCGCTCTTCATGCTCAGCGAGTACGTCGCGATGGTGACCATGTCGGCGTTCACCGTGACGCTGTTCCTCGGCGGCTGGCACGCCCCGTGGCCGATCACGATCTGGTCGGGCGCCAACGAGGGCTGGTGGCCGATGCTGTGGTTCTTCGGCAAGGTCATCATGCTGGTGTTCGTCTTCGTCTGGCTGCGCGGCACGCTGCCCCGGCTCCGCTACGACCAGTTCATGCGGTTCGGCTGGAAGGTGCTGCTGCCGCTGAACCTGGTCTGGATCATGGTGCTCGCCGGGCTGCGCTCGATCGAGGACTGGGAGACCCGGGACCGGCTGCTCGTCACCGCCGTCGGCGCGGGCGTGCTGCTGCTGGCCACGCTCTTCTGGCCGTCGCGGAAGAAGGAGCCGAAGCCGTCGCTCCAGGAGCAGGCGGACACCCGGCCGTACGGCAGCTTCCCGCTGCCGCCGATGGATCTTCAGGTTCCGCCGAGCCCGCGTACGAAGCGCGTGCTCGCCGAGCGGGAGCCGGCCAACGTCGTCGCCGGCCCGGACTCCAGGGAGGTGTGACGTGGGCGCGATCACCGGAACGTTCAAGGGCTTCGGTGTCACCTTCTCGCACATGTTCAAGAAGGTCGTCACCACCGACTACCCGTTCAAGCCGCCGGTCTCCGCGCCGCGCTACCACGGGCGGCACATCCTCAACCGGCACCCGGACGGGCTGGAGAAGTGCATCGGCTGCGAGCTGTGCGCCTGGGCCTGCCCGGCCGACGCGATCTACGTGGAGGGTGGCGACAACACCGAGGAGCAGCGCTTCTCCCCGGGTGAGCGGTACGCCAGCACCTACCAGATCAACTACGCCCGGTGCATCTTCTGCGGGCTCTGCATCGAGGCCTGCCCGACCCGTTCGCTGACCATGAGCAACGAGTACGAGCTGGCCCGGGACAACCGGCAGGACCTGATCTTCACCAAGGAGCAGCTGCTCGCGCCGCTGCTCGAAGGCATGGAGCAGCCGCCACACCCGATGCGGCTGGGCGACAGCGAGAAGGACTACTACGTCGGCGCGCTCACCAACCCGGGCACCTCGGCCGGCGCCGAGCGCTCGCCGATGGGTCCCGGCCGGTACCACGTGGAGGAGCACCCGGGCGTGACCTTCCCCGGCGCCGAGCAGGCCGAGCAGCGGTCCGCCGCCGCGGCGGGCAAGGGAGGCAAGGCATGACCTCGGCAACGGTGCTCGCCGCGGCGGGACAGGTGTCCGGGGGTGAGGAGGTCACCTTCTGGATCCTCGCCCCGCTGGCCCTGCTCGGGGCGGTCGGCATGGTGTGGGCCCGCAACGCGGTCCACTCCGCGCTCTGGCTGGTGCTGACCATGCTCTGCCTGGGCGTGTTCTACGTGCTCCAGGCCGGGCCGTTCATCGGCATGGTGCAGATCATCGTCTACACCGGCGCGATCATGATGCTGTTCCTGTTCGTGCTGATGCTGGTCGGCCGGGACGCGTCCGACTCGCTCATCGAGACGCTGCGCGGCCAGCGGGTCGCCGCCGTGGTCCTCGGGCTCGGCTTCGCCGGCCTGGTGGGCACCGGCCTCTACCGCGCGCTCGACGGCGTCCAGGCGGTCGGGCTCGACCAGGCCAACGGCGAGGGCAACGTCCAGGGCATCGCCCGGCTGCTGTTCACCAAGTACGTCTTCGCCTTCGAGCTGACCTCGGCGCTGCTGATCACCGCCGCCGTCGGCGCGATGGTGCTGGCGCACGTGGAGCGGCGCAAGGCGGACCGGATGGACCAGATCGCCACCATGAAGGCGCGGTTCCGCCCCGGCAACTACCCCGGACCGAAGCCCGGCCCGGGTGTCTACGCCACGTCCTCCTCGGTGGCCACCCCGGCCCGTCTGCCCGACGGCCGGCTGACCGACCGCAGCATCCCGGAGATCATGCCGGTGCGCGAGCTGACGGCCGAGGAGACCGCACCGAAGGGGACTGATCGGTGAGCGCGAGGAGTGCAGCGAAGCGGAGCCCCGCAGTCGCGAACGAAAGGCTGGCACCCGTGAGCGCGAGGAGTGCAGCGAAGCGGAGCCCCGCAGTCGCGAACGAAAGGCTGGCACGGTGACCCCGGACTACTACCTCATCCTCGCGGCGGTGCTGTTCACCATCGGCGCCGTGGGCGTGCTGGTCCGGCGCAACGCGATCGTGCTGTTCATGTGCATCGAGCTGATGCTCAACGCGGCCAACCTGACCCTGGTCACGTTCAGCCGGATCAACGGCGACCTGAACGGCCAGATCATGGCGTTCTTCGTGATGGTGGTGGCGGCGGCCGAGGTCGTGGTCGGGCTCGCGATCATCATGGCGATCTTCCGGACCCGGCGCTCGGCCAGCGTCGACGACGCCAACCTGCTGAAGTACTGAGGGGCTCGTGGTGGAACAGATTCTGACGATCGCCCAGTCTGAGCCAGCCGAAGCCGTCACCTTCGCCACGGCGGACGGGATGCTGGGCAGTGTCTGGCTGCTGGTGGCGATCCCGCTGGTCAGCGCGGCGATCCTGCTGCTGCTCGGCAAGCGGGCCGACCGCTGGGGCCACTGGCTGGGCGTGGGCGCCATCGGCGCCGCCTTCGTGCTCGGGCTCACCTACTTCTTCCAGCTCCGCGGGCTGGAGAACAAGCAGGTCGAGCTGAGCCTCTGGGACTTCATGGCGGTCGGCAACCTGAAGGTGGACTTCGGTCTGCTCTTCGACCCGCTGGCCGCGGTCTTCGTCCTGCTGATCACCGGGGTGGGCTTCCTGATCCACCTCTACGCCGTGGAGTACATGGCGCACGACGCGGGCCGGCGGCTGTTCTTCGCGTACTTCAACCTGTTCGTCGCCGCCATGCTCCTGCTGGTGCTCGGCAACAACTACGTGATGCTCTACTTCGGCTGGGAGGGCGTCGGCCTGGCGTCGTACCTGCTGATCTCCTTCTGGTACGGCCGGCCCAGCGCCGCCACCGCCGGCAAGAAGGCGTTCCTGATGAACCGGGTCGGCGACGCCGGCCTGGCCATCGGCATCTTCATCATGTTCGCCATGCTCGGCACCACCCAGTACGACGAGGTGTTCAACGGGGTCGGCTCGCTGACCTCGACCACCGTGCTGGTGCTCGGCCTGCTGCTCCTGCTCGGCGCGGCCGGCAAGTCCGGCCAGTTCCCGCTCCAGGCGTGGTTGCCGGACGCGATGGAGGGCCCGACCCCGGTGTCCGCGCTCATCCACGCGGCCACCATGGTCACCGCGGGCGTCTACCTGATCGCCCGCTCCAACGCGATCTTCTCGGCCAACGAGACGCTCCAGCTCGTGGTGGTCAGCGTCGGCGCGCTCACGCTGCTGATGGGCTGCATCATCGGCGCGGCCAAGGACGACATCAAGCGCGTGCTGGCCTGGTCGACGGTGAGCCAGATCGGCTACATGTTCCTGGGCGTCGGCCTCGGCGGTGCCGCGTACGCGCTGGCCATCGTGCACCTGCTGGCGCACGGCTTCTTCAAGGCCAACATGTTCCTCGGCGCCGGCTCGGTCATGCACGGCATGAACGACCAGGTGGACATCCGCCGCTTCGGCGGGCTGTCCAAGTACATGAAGGTCACCTGGCTGACGTTCATGATGGGCTGGCTCGCCATCATCGGCATGTTCCCGTTCTCCGGCTACTTCTCCAAGGAGCCGATCATCGTGGCCGCGTTCGAGCGGGAGGGCTGGACGGCCTGGCTGTTCGGCATGGCCGCGCTGCTCGGCGCCGGGCTCACCGCGTTCTACATGACGCGGCTGTTCGTGCTCACGTTCCACGGCCCGAAGCGCTGGACCGAGGACATCGAGCACCCGCACGAGTCGCCGAAGCTGATGACCATTCCGCTGATCCTGCTGGCGATCGGCTCGGTCGGCGCGGGCTTCCTGCTCGCCACCTCCGTGCCGGACTGGCTCACCGCCACCAACGGGCTCGGCGCCGAGAGCGGGGAGCACGCGCCGGTACTGGCGCACTGGCTGCTCACCGCGCTGTCGCTGCTGGTCACCGTGCTGGGCGCCGGGCTGGCCTGGTTCCTGTTCCGCTCCGGTACGGCCACCGAGCCGCAGCCGGCCGGCGTGGTGGTAACCGCCGCGCGCCGGAACCTCTACACGGACGCCTTCAACGAGGCGGTCTTCGAGAAGCCGGGCATCTTCCTCACCCGGGCGCTGGTGTTCCTCGACAACCGGGGCGTCGACGGGCTGGTCAACGGCCTGGCCGCCGCCGTGGGCGGGGGCTCGGGCCGGCTCCGGCGGCTCCAGACCGGCTTCGTGCGGTCGTACGCGACCTCGATCCTGACCGGCGCGCTGCTCGTGGTGGCGGCGTTCCTGGCGGTGCAGGCGGGGTGGCTGGCGTGATCGACCTCAACGCGGCCGCCCCCGCCGGCGGGCCACGCAGTCACGACGGAGGTAAGGCCGAATAATGTCCAACTTCCCGTTCCTCTCGGTGCTGACCGTGGCGCCGCTGGTCGGCGCCCTGGTGGTGGCACTGCTGCCCCGCAGCCGCCCGGACCTGGCCAAGCTGGTCGCGTTCGGCTGGTCGCTGCTGGTGCTGGTGCTGTCGGTGGTGATGTGGTTCGCCTTCTCCGCCGGCGGTGACCGGTTCCAGTTCCGCGAGTCGTACCCGTGGATCCCGAACTGGGGCGTGAACTTCACCTTCGAGGTGGACGGCATCGCGCTGGTCATGCTGATGCTGATCGCGATCCTGGTGCCGCTGGTGATCCTGGCGTCCTGGCACGACGCCGAGGCGTCGAAGCGCTCGGTGCCCGCGTACTTCGCGCTGCTGCTCGTCCTCGAGTGCACGATGATCGGCGTCTTCGCCGCCGCCGACGTCTTCCTGTTCTACGTGTTCTTCGAGGTCATGCTGGTGCCGATGTACTTCCTGATCGGCAGCTACGGCGGCCACCAGCGGCAGTACGCGGCGGTGAAGTTCTTCCTCTACTCGCTGGTCGGCGGTCTGTTCATGCTGGCCGCGGTGATCGGCCTCTGGGTGGTCGGCGGGAAGACCTTCGACTGGCAGGCGCTGAGCCAGGCCGAGTTCGCCACCGACACGGCCCGCTGGCTGTTCCTCGGCTTCTTCGTCGCCTTCGCGATCAAGGCGCCGTTCTTCCCGTTCCACACCTGGCTGCCGGACGCCGGTGGCGCGGCCCCGGCCGGTGCCGCCGCGCTGCTGGTCGGCGTGCTGGACAAGGTCGGCACGTTCGGCATCCTGCGCTACTGCCTCCCGCTGTTCCCGGAGGCGTCGCGCTGGTTCGCGCCGTGGGCGCTCGCGCTCGGCGTCATCGGCATCATCTACGCGGCGCTGCTGGCGGTCGGCCAGAACGACCTGAAGCGGCTGGTGTCGTACACCTCGATCGCGCACTTCGGGTTCATCGGCGTCGGCATCTTCGCGTTCACCACCCAGGCCGGCACCGGCGCGGTGCTCTACATGCTCAACCACGGCCTGGCCACCGGCCTGCTGTTCCTGGTGGTCGGCATGCTGATCGCGCGGCGCGGCTCGGCGCTGATCAGCGACTTCGGCGGTGCGGGCAAGCTGGTGCCGGTGCTGGCCGGTGTGCTCTTCTTCGCCGGTCTCGCCTCGCTGGCGCTGCCCGGTACCGCGCCGTTCGTCTCCGAGTTCCTGGTGCTGATCGGCACGTTCACCGTCAACAAGCCGGTCGCGGTGATCGCCACGCTCGGCATCATCCTGGCGGCGGCGTACGTGCTGTGGATGGTGCAGCGCACCACGCAGGGCACGCTGAACCCGGCGCTGACCGAGGTCGAGGGCATGCGCCGCGACCTCACCCTGCGCGAGAAGGTGGTCGTCGCGCCGCTGATCGCGCTGATCGTGCTGCTCGGCTTCTATCCCAAGCCGGTCACCGATGTCATCAACCCCGCCGTCCAGGCGACCATGCAGGACGTCGGCAAGTCCGATCCCGCCCCTGAGGTCGGCAGCGTCCAGGAGGCTGCGAAGTGAGTGAACTGAGGCTGCCGTCGATCGACTACGGGGCGCTCGCTCCGATCCTGATCATGCTGGGCGCGGCGCTGCTCGGGGTCCTGGTCGAGGCGTTCGTACCGCGCCGCCTGCGCAACGCGGTGCAGCTCGGGCTCGCCCTGGTGGCGATGCTCGCCGCGATCGTCATGGTGATCCTGAACGCCGACGACCGGCTGATCACCATCGGCGGCGCCATCGCGATCGACGGGCCGACGCTGTTCCTGCAGGGCGCCATCCTGGTGCTCGCCGTGATGGCGCTGCTGCTCGTCGGCGAGCGCACTGTCGAGCGGGGCGGCGCGTTCGTGGCGCACGCCGCGGTCACCGCCGAGTCGGCGGAGGACCGGCGGCAGGCCGAGGGCGTCGGTGGCGCCACCGAGGTCTACCCGCTGATGTCGTTCGCGATCGGCGGCATGCTGATCTTCGTGGCGGCGAACGACCTGCTGACCATGTTCGTCGCGCTGGAGGTCTTCTCCCTGCCGCTCTACCTGCTCTGCGCGCTGGCCCGCCGCCGGCGTCTGCTGAGCCAGGAGGCGGCGCTGAAGTACTTCATGCTCGGCGCGTACGCCTCGGCGTTCTTCCTGTTCGGTGTCGCCCTGATCTACGGCTTCACCTCCGGGATCCCGGGCCGCGCGGCCGGCGTCGACTTCGCCACCGTGCACGCCGCGGTCACCGAGTCGCCGTCCAGCCCGGTGCTGCTGTTCGCCGGCATGGCGCTGCTCGCCATCGGCCTGCTGTTCAAGGCCGCCGCCGCGCCGTTCCACGTCTGGACGCCGGACGTCTACCAGGGCGCGCCGACGCCGGTCACCGGCTTCATGGCGGCCTGCACCAAGGTCGCTGCGTTCGGGGCGCTGCTGCGCGTCTTCCACGTCGCGTTCGCCGGGGCCTCCTGGGACTTCACCCCGGTGCTCGGCGCGATCGCGGTGCTGACCATGCTGGTCGGCGCGGTGCTGGCGGTCACCCAGACCGACATCAAGCGCCTGCTGGCGTACTCGTCGATCGCGAACGCCGGTTACCTGCTCGTCGGTGTGCTGGCGCCGAGCCGTGAAGGGCTCTCCGGCACCATGTTCTACCTGGCCGCGTACGGCTTCTCGGTGCTCGCCGCGTTCGCCGTGGTGACGCTGGTGCGCGACGCCGACGGGGAGGCCACCCACCTGTCCCGCTGGGCCGGGCTGGGCCGCCGCTCGCCGTTCTTCGCGGCGATCTTCACGTTCATCCTGCTGGCCTTCGCCGGTATCCCGCTGACCAGCGGCTTCACCAGCAAGTTCGCGGTCTTCGGCCCGGCCCTGGAGGCGAACCAGGCGTGGCTGGTGATCGCCGGCGTGCTGACCAGCATGGTGCTGGCCTTCCCGTACCTGCGGGTCGTGGTGATGATGTGGCTGTCCGAGCCGGGCGAGTCCACCCCGACGGTGACCGTGCCGGGCGCGCTCACCTCGGCCGCCCTGGTCATCGGCGTGCTCGCCACGCTGGTCCTCGGCGTGGTGCCCGGCCCGCTGCTCGACCTGACCACCGGTGCCGCCGAATTCGTCAGATGACAGACGTGATCCCACCGGGGGCCGGTACGCCGTGGCGTACCGGCCCCCGGCCCGTATCCCCGTCGACGAGCAGGTCGAACGGGTGTGGCATGGTTGAGGACGTGGCGAACCCGGCTGGCGAGCGTTCAGGTCAGTTCGGCGCGCTCGGCCTGCACCTCGCCGACCCGCGCGTCGAAGCCTCCGTGCTGGGCGTGCTCGACCGGGTCGAGGCGAGCCTGCGGGCGAGCGTGGCCAGCGCCGACCCGCTGGTGACCGAGGCTTCCCGGCACCTGGTCGAGGCCGGCGGCAAGCGGTTCCGTCCGCTTCTGGTGGCGCTCGGCGCGCAGTTCGGCGACCCGGATGCCGACCAGGTCGTCCCCGCCGCCGTGGTGATGGAGCTCACCCACCTGGCGACGCTCTACCACGACGACGTGATGGACGAGGCCGCGGTGCGGCGTGGCGCCCCGAGCGCCAACTCCCGCTGGACCAACTCGGTCGCCATCCTGGTCGGCGACTACCTCTTCGCCCGGGCCGCGGACATCGCCGCCGACCTGGGCCCCGAGGCGGTACGCCTCCAGGCGCGCACGTTCGCCCGCCTGGTGCACGGCCAGATCGCCGAGACGGTCGGCCCGCGCGACACCGACCCGGTCGCGCACTACCTGCACGTGATCGCCGAGAAGACCGGCTCGCTGATCGCCACGTCGGCCCGCTTCGGCGGCATGTTCGGCGGCGCGTCGCCCGAGCACGTCGAGGCCCTGGCCGAGTACGGCGAGATCATCGGCGTCGCGTTCCAGCTCTCCGACGACCTGCTGGACATCGCCAGCGAGTCGGTCCAGTCCGGCAAGACGCCCGGCACCGACCTGCGCGAGGGCGTACCCACCCTGCCGGTGCTCTACGCGATGGCCTCCGACGACGCGGACGCGGCGAGTGTACGGCTGCGCGAGATCCTGGCCACCGGCCCGCTGGTGGACGACGCGCTGCACGCCGAGGCGCTGGGCCTGCTGCGGGAGTCCCCGGCGCTCAAGCGGGCCCGGGAGACGGTACGCAGCTACGCCGAGGACGCACGTGCCCGGCTGGCCCCGCTGCCCGAGGGCCCGGCGCGTCGCGCGCTGGAGTCCCTCTGCGACTACATCGCCGACCGCACCAGCTGACCCACTCCCCACCCG
>NZ_RCVK01000126.1:0-23181 GCF_003667485.1 Micromonospora sp. BL1 | reverse complement strand
GGTCCCAGCCGTCCGACCCGTCGCGCGGTGGGCCCGGTCCGGCCCGCGGCGCGGCGCGCCCCGGTGTCGCGCCCGCTCCCGGCCCGGCCGGTCCGGGTCCGCGCGGCGACCTCGATCGCACGGGCGGGATTCCCGCGGGTGGTGGCCGTCCCGGTGGTGCTCCGACGGGTCCGGCCGGCCCGGCCCGCCCGGGTCCGCGTGGCGACCTCGATCGCACGGGCGGGATTCCCGCCGACGGTGGCCGCCCCGGTGGCGGCCCGGCGGGTCCGGCCGGTCCCGGTCCGCGTGGCGACGTCGAGCGCACCGGTGGGGTGCCGGTCGGTGCCGGCCGCCCCGGTGGCGGTCCGGCCGGACCCGGTGGCGACGGACGCGGGATGGCACGCCCCGACGACACCCGGCCCGGTGCCGGGCCCCGTCCGCCGGTGGCACACGGCGCCCGAGGGCCGGCAGGCGACGGCCCGGTGCCGCCCGGCGCGCCGGTGACCGCCCGCGCGGCAGCCGGTGTGGCCCGCCCGGTCGCGCCGGACGAGCGGAGCGCCGGACGTGCGACGCCACCCGGACCGGAGCCGGACCGGCCCGGACCGGGCAACGCGGCGACACCGGCGACGGCCCGGGCGGCTGTGGTCGTACCCCCGGGGGAGCCCGCGGGGCCACGGCCCGCAGCGGGCGGCGCGCCACGGCCCGGCGGTCCCGGACCGGAAGACAGCGGCGCGGAGGCCGGGGGCCTGCGCGGCGCCCGGTCCGAGCTGCGCCGGCAGATGCGCGAGCGCACCCGGCTGCGGCTGGGCATCCTCGCCCTGGTCAGCCTCGTGCTGCTCGGCGCGGTGCCGCTGTACTTCGGGATGCGGACGCTCAGCCGCGACCCGGTCTTCGACACCCTCGACGCGCTCGCCGTGCCCGCCTGGGCGCAGAGCAACACCGTCGACAACGTCAGCGGCAGCCGCTGGTGCCTCCAGGACTGCCGCCTGCGTGAACGTTCCGTCGAGTCGGAGCAGGGGTGGAAGGAGACCGTCGCGGTCTACGAGAAGGCGCTGACCGGGGACGGGTGGCGGCGCTGGAAGGTCGACCGCTGCCCGGACGAGAAGGTCCCGGGTAGCTACACCTGCTGGCGCCGGGACGAACTGACGCTCGATCTGTGGGTACGGGACCGCACCTGCACGCCCCCGCCGGTGGACGGGGCGCCCGCGCCGACCGCACCGGCCACGCCCGCAGCGGCGGAGTGCACCGGCTCGTTGGTGTCGGTGAAGGTGCGCAACGCGATCGACGACGAGCGCACCGGACCGACACCGACCACCGATCCGTCACTCACCGGTGAGGATCCGTACCCGACCCTGACCGACGACCCGCTGGGCGAGGCGACCCCCTCACCGTCGTGAGCCGACTTTCATCACGGACGGTAGGGTCTGGGGCTGGCACGCCCGTCCGCGCCCGGTGACCGGGTCGGCGTGGCGCGAAGTGGGTAGGTACGGTCGCGCGTTCCGGGGCGTCGGGTCCCGGGACACTGCTTGAGGAGGACTTTCGCGTGAGTGGTGGAGAGATCGCTGCGCTGATCGCGGCCGGCGCGTTCCTGATGCTGGTGCTCGTGCTGGCGGTGCCGATCCTGCGGCTGCGGCACACCGTGGACGCGACGACCCGCATGATCACCGACGTGAACGAGCGCACCGCGCCGCTGCTCGGCGACGTGAACACCACGGTGAAGAACGTCAACGTGGCGCTGGAGCAGGTGCAGACCTCGCTGGACGGGGTGAACCTGCAGCTCGCCAAGGTGGACACCATGACCAGCCACGCGCAGAACGTCACCGCGAACGTGGCGAACCTGGCCACCGTGGTCTCCGCCGCCGCCGCGAACCCGCTGGTCAAGGTGGCCGCGTTCGGGTACGGCGTGCGCCGGGCCGCCTCCGCCCGCCGGCACGCCGAGACCGAGCGCGAGGTGCGCGACACCATCAAGCAGCAGCGTCGCGCCGCCAAGCGCGGCAACCGCTGACCCCGACCGGCGTACGCGGGAAGGATGAGAACATGAGGCGGTTGTTCTGGCTGGGCATCGGGCTGGCCGTGGGCGTCCTGGTGGTGCGCAAGGCCACCCGGACCGCGCAGGCGTACACCCCGGCCGGCATCGCCAGCGGGCTGTCCGAGTCCGCCGGCGGTCTGGTCGAGTCGCTGCGGGCGTTCGTGGACGACGTCCGGGTCGGCATGGCCGAGCGTGAGCAGGAGATCCACGAGGCCTTCGCCCGCGGCGAGGTGTACGACGACCAGTTCGCCGAGCTGCGGGAGGACCCGCGGATCGGTGACCGAGAGATTTTCCCGGAGGACCACCAGCGATGAAGACGGCGGAGATCAAGCGGCGGTTCCTCGCCCACTTCGAGGCGAACGGGCACACCGTGGTGCCGTCCGCTCCGCTGCCCGCCATCAGCGACCCGAACCTGCTGTTCATCAACGCGGGCATGGTGCAGTTCGTGCCCTATTTCCTGGGCCAGCAGAGCCCGCCGTACGCGCGGGCGACGAGCGTGCAGAAGTGCATCCGGACGCCGGACATCGACGAGGTCGGCAAGACCAGCCGGCACGGCACGTTCTTCCAGATGAACGGCAACTTCTCCTTCGGTGACTACTTCAAGTCCGGTGCGATCCCGCTCGCCTGGGACCTGGCCACCAAGCCGGTCGAGGCGGGCGGCTTCGGGCTGGACCCGGAGCGGATCTGGGCCACCGTCTACCTGGACGACGACGAGGCGTACGACATCTGGCGCGCCACCGGCGTGCCGGCCGAGCGGATCGTGCGCCGGGGCAAGGCCGACAACTTCTGGTCGATGGGCATCCCCGGCCCGTGCGGCCCGTGCTCCGAGCTGTACTACGACCGCGGCCCGGCCTACGGCCGCGAGGGCGGCCCGGAGGTCGACGAGGACCGCTACCTGGAGTTCTGGAACCTCGTCTTCATGCAGTTCGAGCGGGGTCCGGGCGTCGGCAAGGAGGACTTCCCGATCCTCGGTGACCTGCCGGCGAAGAACATCGACACCGGCATGGGCCTGGAGCGGATGGCCTCGCTCCTGCAGGGCGTGGACAACCTCTACGAGATCGACGAGGTCCGCCCGATCCTGGACAAGGCCGCCGAGCTGACCGGCAAGCGCTACGGCGTGCACTCCGGCCACGCGGCGAACGAGTCGCACCCGGACGACGTACGGCTCCGGGTGATCGCCGACCACGTGCGCACCTCGCTGATGCTCATCGGCGACGGCGTGACCCCGTCGAACGAGGGCCGGGGTTACGTGCTGCGGCGGATCATGCGCCGGGCGATCCGGGCGGTGCGGCTGCTGGGCTACCAGGACCGGGCGCTGCCGGAACTGCTGCCGGTGGCCCGCGACTGCATGGCGCCGTCGTACCCGGAGCTGGCCGAGGACTTCGGCCGGATCTCCCAGTACGCGTACGCCGAGGAGGACGCGTTCCTGGCCACGCTGCGTGCCGGCACCACGATCCTGGACACCGCCATCGCCGAGACCAAGTCGGCCGGCAAGGCGGCGCTCTCCGGTGACAAGGCGTTCCAGCTGCACGACACGTACGGCTTCCCGATCGACCTGACCCTGGAGATCGCGGCCGAGCAGGGCTTGCAGGTCGACGCGGAGGGCTTCCGCCGGCTGATGGCCGACCAGCGCAGCCGGGCCAAGGCCGACGCGCAGGCGCGCAAGACCGGGCACACCGACGTGTCGGCGTACCGGTCGGTGCTCGACGGCGGCGGGCCGGTGGAGTTCACCGGCTACACCGAGCTGAGCCGGGAGTCCCGGGTGCGCGCGCTGCTGTCCGGCGGCGCCACCGTGTCGGCGGCTGTCGAGGGGGACACGATCGAGCTGGTGCTCGACACCACCCCGTTCTACGCCGAGGGCGGCGGCCAGCAGCCCGACCAGGGGCTCATCACCGTCGGCGGCGGCCAGGTCGAGGTCTTCGACGTGCAGCAGCCGGTGCCCGGCCTGATCGTGCACCGGGCCAAGGTGGTGCGCGGCGAGGTGCGCTCCGGCGAGACCGGGTACGCCGAGATCGACGTGTCCCGCCGCCGGGCCATCTCCCGCTCGCACACGGCGACGCACCTGGTGCACCAGACGATGCGCAACTTCCTCGGCGAGTCGGCGACCCAGGCGGGTTCGCTCAACGCGCCGGGCCGGCTGCGGTTCGACTTCAACACCCCGACGGGTGTGGCGCCGAGCGTGCTGCACGACGTCGAGCAGCAGGTCAACGAGGTGCTGCTGGCCGACCTGGAGGTGCACGCGTTCGTCACCAGCCAGGAGGAGGCCCGCCGGATCGGGGCGATGGCCCTGTTCGGCGAGAAGTACGGCGAGCGGGTCCGGGTCGTCGAGGTCGGCGACTACGCCCGTGAGCTGTGCGGCGGCACGCACGTGGCCCGCTCCGCCCAGCTCGGCCTGGTGAAGATCCTCTCCGAGGCGTCGGTGGGTTCCGGAGTACGCCGGATCGAGGCGCTCGTCGGCATGGACGCGTTCGGCTTCCTGGCCCGCGAGCACCTGCTGGTGTCCCGGCTGGCCGAGCTGTTCCGGGTGCCGGGGGAGCAGGTCGCCGACCGGGTGGAGCAGACCGTCACCCAGCTGCGCGACGCGGAGAAGGAACTGGAGAAGCTGCGCGCCCAGCTCGTGCTCGGCGGGGCCGGTGCCCTGGCGGCGCAGGCGAAGGACGTGCGCGGCGTCGCGTACGTCGGCACCGAGGCGCCGGAGGGCGCGGCGGCCAACGACGTGCGGACCCTCGCCCAGGAGATCCGGGGCCGGATCGACGCGGCCCGCCCGGCGGTGGTCGCGGTGGCCGCCCGGGCCAACGGCAAGGCGTCTCTCGTGGTGGCTGTCAACCAGGCCGCCCGGGGCCGGGGCCTGAGCGCGAAGGACCTGGTCAAGGCCGCGTTCTCCGGCCGGGGCGGCGGCAGCGACGACCTGGCCCAGGGCGGCGGGCTGCCCGCGACGGAGGCGCCGAACCTGCTGGTCACCGTCGAGCGGGCGGTCGCCGACGCGGCATGAGCGAACGCACCGAGCGGAGCGAGGGCCGTGAGGGCATGCACAGTCGGCACGGCATGAGCGAACGCACCGAGCGGAGCGAGGGCCGTGAGGGCATGCACAGTCGGCACGGCATGAGCGCAACGATCGACGCCAGGGCGGGCCACCCGGTCCGCCCTGGCCCGTACCGGCGGGGAGGTGTCCGCTCGTGAACGAGCTGTCCCGTGGCGTCCGGCTGGGTGTCGACGTCGGTCAGGTCCGGGTGGGGGTGGCCCGCTGCGACCCGCACGGCATCCTCGCCACGCCGCTGGTCACGCTGGCCCGCGATCTGACGGCCGAACCGGACGCGGTGCCCGCCGACATGGCCGAGCTGGTCCGGCTCGCCGCCGAGCACGAGGCGGTGGGGATCGTGGTCGGGCTGCCGGTCAACCTCGCCGGAAAACACGGCCCCGCGGCGGTGAACGTATCAGCATATGCCAGCCGTTTGGCTGATGTAATGAGGCCGATTCCGGTGACGCTGACGGACGAGAGGATGTCTACCGTCGTCGCGAGTCGTAGGCTGGCCGAACGGGGCGTCCGGGGAAAGCGCCAACGAGCGGTGGTCGACCAGGCTGCCGCGGTGGAGATTCTGCAGAGCTGGCTGGACGCACAGCGGAGGCGGACGCAATGATCGACGATCTTGATCTGGGCTTCGACGAGCAGGACAGGGGGGAGAAGGGCCGGCACCGGCGCGGCGCGGTACGCCGGCGCCAGGGCAAGTCCGGCGGCGGCCGGGGCAAGACCCTGCTCGCCCTCGCGCTCGCCCTGGTTCTGCTCGGCGGCATCGGCGGCGGCGCCTTCTACGGCTTCGACCGGGTCCAGAACTACTTCGTCACCCCCGACTACGACGGCTCCGGCACCGGCGAGGTGACAGTCGAGATCAAGCAGGGCGCGCTGATCGCCGACATGGCCGACGCGCTCGTCGCCGCCGACGTGGTGAAGAGCACCAAGGCGTTCATCGAGGCCGCCGAGGAGAACTCGCGCAGCAAGAACATCCAGCCCGGCACGTACAAGCTGCGCAAGCAGATGAGCGGTGACGCGGCGGTCGTGGCGCTGCTGGACCTCAAGAACAAGATCGTCAACGGCATCACCATCCCCGAGGGCCTCACCGCGAAGACGGTCTACAAGCGGCTCTCCGAGAAGACCGACATCCCGGTCAAGGACTTCGAGGCGGCGGCGAAGGACCCGGAGGCGCTCGGCGTCCCGGACTGGTGGTTCAAGCGCTCCGACGGCAAGAAGGTCAAGCCGTCGGTCGAGGGATTCCTGTTCCCGGACACCTACGAGATCCCGCCGAAGGCGACCGCCGAGACGGTGCTCAAGCTGATGGTGGACAACTTCCTCACCGTCACCTCCGGCATGCAGTACGCCGAGAAGGTGCAGAAGGACCGCGGCGGCATCACCCCGTACGAGGCGCTGATCGTCGCGTCGCTCGCGCAGGCCGAGGCCGGCAACAAGGCCGACCTGGGCAAGGTCGCCCGGGTCGCGTACAACCGGGTCTTCGGGGAGTTCCCCTGCAACTGCCTGGAGATGGACGTCACCGTCAACTACTACCTGGAGCTGACCGGACAGAAGACCAAGGCGTCCAAGGACATGACCGCCGCCGAGCTGGACGACCCGAAGAACCCGTACAACCGCAAGCTGCGCGGGCTGGTCCCGTCGCCGATCAACAACCCGGGCAAGGAGGCGCTGGAGGGCGCGCTGAGCCCGCCGCCGGGCAAGTGGCTCTACTTCGTGGCGATCAGCAAGGACGGCCGCTCCGCGTTCGCCGAGACCTACGACGAGCAGCTGCGCAACGAGCGGAAGGCCAAGGAGGCCGGGATCATCTGATGGGCGATCCCCGCCGCGCCGCTGTTGTCGGCAAGCCGATCGCCCACTCGCTCTCCCCGGTGATCCACACCGCCGGGTACGCGGCGGCCGGGCTGACCGGCTGGTCGTACACCCGGATCGAAGCCGGCGCCGACGACCTGCCCGGCCTGGTCGCGGGCCTCGGCCCGGAGTGGGCCGGGCTGTCGGTGACCATGCCCGGCAAGGAGGCGGCGCTCGCGCTGGCCGACGAGGTCTCGCCGGTCGCCGCCGCGGTCGGCGCCGCCAACACGTTGGTACGCCGGCCCGACGGCACCTGGTATGCCGACAACACCGACGTCACCGGCATGGTCGAGGTGCTCACCGGTGCCGGCTGCGTGGCCGGGGCGGTCGTCACCGTGCTCGGCGCGGGCGGCACGGCCCGGGCCGCGATCGCGGCGGCGGCCCGGATCGGGGCCGCGGAGGTGACAGTGGTGGCCCGCCGCCCGGAGGCGGTCGACGAGCTGCGCCCGGTCGCGGAGGCGGCCGGCGTGCCGCTCGCCGGCGCCGAGTGGGACGGCGCGCCCGCCCACGCCCGCGCCGACCTGGTGATCTCCACGGTGCCGAAGGGCGTCGCCGACCCGCTCGCCGACAACTTCGACTGGCGGCCCGAGTCCGTCTTCTTCGACGTGGTCTACGACCCGTGGCCCACGCCGCTCGCGGCGGCGGCGCTGGCCGCCGGATGCCGGGTGGTCTCCGGGCTGGACCTGCTGCTGGCCCAGGCGTTCGGCCAGTTCGAGCAGTTCACCGGCGTCACCGCGCCACGCGCCGCGATGGCCGACGCCCTGGCACGGGAACGGGCCGGCGCCGGATCGGTGTGACCGGCGCGCGGACGGGCCCGTCCGCAGGGCGGGACGCGGCGGGCGGCGTACGCCGGTGACCACCGGGCGTGACAGACTGACCGTCGTGTTGCGCTGGCTGACTGCAGGTGAATCGCACGGACCCGCCCTCGTCGCGATGCTGGAGGGCGTACCCGCCGGCATCGAGGTGACCACCGGGGAGATCTCCGGCGAACTGGCCCGGCGCCGGCTCGGCTACGGCCGGGGCGCCCGGATGTCGTTCGAGCAGGACGAGGTCGAGATCATCGGCGGGCTCCGGCACGGCGTGACGCTGGGCAGCCCGGTGGCGATCCGGGTCGGCAACTCCGAGTGGCCCAAGTGGCGCACCGTGATGGCCGCCGACCCGGTCGACCCGGAGGAGCTGGCGAGCCAGGCCCGCAACGCGCCGCTGACCCGTCCCCGCCCGGGTCACGCCGACCTGGCCGGCATGCAGAAGTACGGGCACACCGACGCCCGGCCGATCCTGGAACGCGCCAGCGCCCGGGAGACCGCTGCCCGGGTCGCGGTGGGCACCGTCGCCAAGGCGCTCGTGCGTCAGGCGCTCGGCGTCGAGATCGTCTCCCACGTGGTCGAGCTGGGTCCGGTGGCGGTCAAGCCGGGTCTGCGCCCCACCCCGGAGGATGCCGCGCGCATCGACGCCGACCCGCTGCGCTGCCTCGACGCCGAGGCCAGCGCCCGGATGGTCGCCGAGGTCGACGCCGCGAAGAAGGCCGCCGACACGCTCGGCGGCGTGGTCGAGGTGCTCGCGTACGGGGTACCGCCGGGCCTGGGCAGCCACGTGCAGTGGGACCGCAAGCTCGACGCCCGCCTCGCCACCGCGCTCATGTCGATCCAGGCGATCAAGGGTGTGGAGATCGGCGACGGCTGGCAGCAGGCGCGTTCCCGCGGCTCGGAGGCGCACGACGAGATCGTGCCCACCGCGACCGGGGTGCGGCGGATCACCGACCGGGCCGGCGGCTTGGAGGGCGGCATCACCACGGGTGAGCCGCTGCGGGTGAAGGCGGCCATGAAGCCGATCTCGTCGCTGAACCGGGCGCTCGCGACGATCGACGTGACCACCGGCGAGCCGGCCACCGCCATCAACCAGCGCTCGGACGTGTGCGCGGTGCCGGCGGCGGCGGTGGTGGCCGAGGCGATGGTCGCGCTGGTGCTGGCCGAGGCGGCGGTGGAGAAGTTCGGTGGCGACTCGGTCGTCGAGATGCGCCGCAACCTGGCCGGTTACCTCGACAGCCTGGTGGTCCGGTGAGCGCGAGGAACGCAGCGCAGCGGAGTCCCGCAGTCGCGAACGAGAGGTGGCAACGATGAGCACCCGGCCGGTCTGCGTGCTGGTCGGTGCGCCCGGCTCCGGCAAGACCACAGTCGGCACGGCGCTCGCCGAGGCGCTCGGCGTCGGCTTCCGGGACACCGACGCCGACATCGAGAACCTCGCCGGCAAGCCGATCCCGGAGATCTTCGTGGACGAGGGGGAGGAGCACTTCCGTACCCTCGAACGGGCCGCCGTGGCGGCGGCGCTCGCGTCGCACGCGGGTGTGCTCGCGCTCGGCGGCGGCGCGGTCCTGGCCGAGGAGAACCGGGCCGCGCTGATCGGCCACACGGTGGTGCACCTGTCGGTGGAGCTGCCCGACGCGCTCAAGCGGGTCGGTCTCGGCGCCGGTCGGCCGCTGCTCGCGCTGAACCCGCGCGCCACGCTCAAGCATCTGATGGACCAGCGCCGCCCGCTCTACGCCGAGGTGGCGACCGCGACCGTGGTCACCGACGGGCGTACGCCGCAGGAGTTGGCCGCGGAGATCGCCGCGCTGCTCAAGCCCTGACCCGCCCCGCCCAGCCACACCCGGCTCCCTCTGGAACGCCGTGGGTATCTCGTGAGCTTTGTGGCACCCATGGCGTTCCAGCCGGAGTGGATGCCGTCGGTGGGTGGAACGGTGTGGGTGTCTCCCGAGGGTTGTGGCACTCGTGGTGTTCCAGTCGAGGCGCGTGCCGTCGGTCGGTGGAACGCCATGGGCGAGTGAGAAGGCGTGCCGGCGCGAGGGTGGACGGTCAGGCGTTGGCCGCAGCGGTCCCGGCCGTCCGGCGTCCGGCCCGGCGGCGAGGGCTCCGCGCGCGGCGGCGCCGGGCCGGTTCGGGCCGCCAGGTGGCCAGCAGCGCCAGCGCCAGCGCGATCTCGGCCAGGTCGCCGAGGTAGTACATGAGCGTGGCGCCGGCCCGCAGCTCGGCGGCGGTGGCGGGCACGTCGACGAACAGCCCGGCGTAGAGCAGCTGGGCGATGGTGGCGTGCGCGGCCACCCCGAACCCGATCACCACCAGCCGGACCGGTACGCGGGGGCGGTGCGGTCCCGGGTCCGGACCGGCGATCGACCAGGCGAACAGGCAGCCGCTGAGCAGGAAGTGCAGGTTCACCAGCGTGTGCAGGGCCGGGCTGTCCAGCGTGGCCCGGTACAGCGGGGTGAGGTAGAGCAGCCAGAGCCCGCCCGCGGTGAGCAGCAGCCCGGTCACCGGGTGGCCGAGCACCCGCGCGACCGGATGCCGCAGCAGGTGGACCAGCCTCCGGCCGGTACGCCGGTCCAGCGTGCGCAGCAGCAGCGTGACCGGGGCGCCGAGCACCAGCGCCAGCGGCGCGAGCATGCCGATCAGCAGGTGCTGCCACATGTGCCCGACGAAGTCCCCGGCCGGCCACAGCAGCCCGGCCGTCAGCAGCAGCGCGCCCAGCCCGAAGCTCGCGGTGCGGGCGTGCGGCCAGCCCGGCCCGCCCGGGTCGCGCAGCCGCAGCGCGGCGGCCAGGTACGCCCAGAACAACGCCACCGGGATCAGCGCGGTGGCCGGGAAGCCGCCGGCGGCGTGCCCGGCGTGGGCCACTGTCACCGGCGCTCCGGCGCGCAGAGGTCGACGGCGCGGGCGCGGCGCTGGATCGCCCAGCCCACAGCGATCAGCACCACGCCGAGGGCCAGGAACCCGAGGTCCCACCAGAGCTGGTTCGGGCCGCTGCGCACGTGGTGGATGCCGAGCAGGTGGTGGTCGATGACGCCCTCGACCAGGTTGAACAGGCCCCAGCCGATGAGCGCCCAGCCCCACAGCATCGGCGAGCGCCACAGCCGGCCCCGGGAGTGGGTGACACGGGAGTAGAGCAGGGCCAGGCCGGTCAGCACCGCCACCCAGGTGACCACGTGGAACAGGCCGTCCCACAGCGTGTTCATCTGCAATCCGGGCACCGTGTCCACCGGGTACTCCCGGACGCCGATCCGGTCGCTGCCGGTGCTGCTGAGCAGGTGGTGCCACTGGAGGACCTGGTGCAGGACGATGCCGTCGACGAAGCCGCCGAGCCCGACGCCGAGGATCGTGGCGGGCAGCCGGATGCTCGTCGCGGACTCCGGGCGGGTCGTGTGTGCGGTCGTCTCACTCATTCCGGCCGCCCTACCCGCCCTGCGGCCGGGCAAACACCCAGCCAGTGGACAACGGCCGCGCGGGGGCGGCGCGCTGGACTAGGCTGCCCGCGATGGACGAGGTGACCCGGATCCCGGTCGGCGGCGAGCGGCCGTACGACGTGCTCGTGGGACGTGACCTGCTGGACCCGCCGCCCCGGCTGCTGCCCGGCGCCGAGCGGGTGGCCTTCCTGCACGCGCCGCCGCTCAAGGCGCTCGCCGACAAGCTCGCCGACGGCGTCCGCGAGGGCGGTGTGACGCCGCTGCTGATCGAGGTGCCGGACGCGGAGGCGGGCAAGCACGTCGACGTGGCGGCGGCCTGCTGGGACCGGCTCGGCGACGCCGGGTTCACCCGTACCGACGCGGTGGTCGGGGTGGGCGGAGGCGCGGTCACCGACCTGGCCGGGTTCGTCGCGGCCACCTGGCTGCGCGGCGTGCGCTGGGTGCCGGTCGCGACGTCGCTGCTCGGCATGGTCGACGCCGCCGTGGGCGGCAAGACCGGCATCAACACGGCCGCCGGCAAGAACCTGGTCGGCGCGTTCCACCCGCCGGCCGGCGTGCTGGCCGACCTGGCGACGCTGGACAGCCTGCCCCCGGCCGACCTGGCCGCCGGGATGGCCGAGGTGGTCAAGTGCGGGTTCATCGCCGACCCGGTCATCCTCGACCTGGTTGAGCGCGATCCGGCCGCCGCGCTGGACCCGGCCGGGCCGGTGCTGCGGGAACTGGTCGAGCGCGCGGTCCGCGTGAAGGCCGACGTGGTCGCCGGGGACCTGCGCGAATCCGGGGTACGCGAGGTGCTGAACTACGGGCACACGCTGGCGCACGCAATCGAGAAGGTGGAGGGCTACCGCTGGCGGCACGGTCACGCCGTGGCGGTCGGCCTGGTCTACGCCGCCACGCTGGCCCGGCTCGCCGGCCGGCTCGACGCGGCCGACGCGGAGCGGCACCGCCGGGTGCTGGCCGCGCTCGACCTGCCCACCGGCTACCGGGCCGACGCCTGGCCGGAGCTGCTGGCCGCGATGCGGGTGGACAAGAAGGCCCGGGGCAGCCGGCTGCGGTTCGTGGTGCTCGACGGGCTCGCCCGCCCGGCGATCCTGGAGGCGCCGCCGGACGACCTGCTCGCCGCCGCGTACGCGGAGATCAGCTCGTGAGGGTGTACGTGCTGAACGGGCCGAACCTGGGCCGGCTCGGCACCCGCCAGGTCGACGTGTACGGGGTGACCAGCTACGCCCAGCTCGTGGCCGACTGCGAGCGGCACGGCCGGGAGCTGGGCCTGGACGTGGTGGTCCGGCAGACCGACGCCGAGCACGAGATGCTCGCCTGGTTGCACGAGGCGGCCGACGAGGCGGCGGCGGTGGTGCTCAACCCGGCCGCCTGGTCGCACTACTCGATCGCGGTGCGGGACGCCTGTGCCATGCTGCGCGGCCCGCTGGTCGAGGTGCACATCTCCAACATCCACGCCCGGGAGGAGTTCCGGCACCACTCGGTGGTCTCCGCGGTGGCCACCGGGGTGATCTGCGGCCTGGGCGTGGACGGCTACCGGCTGGCGCTGCACCACCTGGCCGCCCGGCTTGTCGCAGGCGCCTGAGCCGGTCCCGCCCGGCGGCGCTCCTGCCCGGTCCGTTCCGTGGCGCGAGTCCGATTCGACAGGGCGAGTAGACTTGGACGGTCTGTCCGCCAATTGATGATCAAGGCAGGAAATGGCCACCACCAACGACCTGAAGAACGGCCTGGTACTCAACCTGGACGGCGAGCTGTGGGCCGTCGTCGAGTTCCAGCACGTCAAGCCCGGTAAGGGTGGTGCCTTCGTGCGCACCACGCTGAAGAACGTGCTGTCCGGCAAGGTGGTCGACAAGACCTTCAACGCGGGCACCAAGGTCGAGACCGCGACCGTGGACAAGCGCACCATGCAATACCTCTACGCCGACGGCGAGGACTACGTCTTCATGGATCTGGAGACGTTCGACCAGATCACCGTCCCCGGCGCCACCGTCGGCGAGGCCGCCAACTACCTCCTCCCCGAGGCCGAGGCGACCGTCGCCACCCACGAGAGCGTGCCGCTGTACATCGAGCTGCCGACCTCGGTCGTGCTCGAGGTCACCTACACCGAGCCGGGCCTGCAGGGCGACCGGTCGACCGGCGGCAACAAGCCGGCCACCGTCGAGACGGGCGCGACCGTGCAGGTGCCGCTGTTCATCACCACCGGTGAGAAGATCAAGGTCGACACCCGCGACGGCCGTTACCTCGGCCGAGCCTGATGGCCGAGGGCCCCAAGCAGCAGATGCCGGCGCGCCGCAAGGCGCGCAAGCGGGCGCTGGACGTGCTCTTCGAGGCCGATCTGCGGGACCGCCCGCCGGTCGAGGTGCTCGCCGGTTACCTGGAACGGATCGAGCAGCCCCGCCCCGACCACCTCGGCTACGCGGTCGGGCTGGTCGAGGGCGTGGCGGCGCACCTCGACCGGATCGACGAGACGATCGCCAGCTACGCCGAGGGATGGACGCTGGAGCGCATGCCGGTGGTCGACCGCAACCTGGCCCGGATCGCCGTGTACGAGCTGCTCTACGTCGACGAGATCGACGACGCGGTGGCGATCAGCGAGGCCGTGGAGCTGGCCCGGCAGATGTCGACCGACGACTCGCCCCGCTTCCTCAACGGCATCCTCGGCCGGATCGCCGAGTACGCCTCGCGCTGACGCGCCACGACGACGAAGGGCCCGTGCCGGTAGGCACGGGCCCTTTCGGTCGTACGGGGTGTCAGGACGCGAAGAACGCCCGCGGGTCGGCGACCAGCACGCCGTGCTCGGTCAGCCGCTCGATCAGGCCCGACGGCGAGGCGTCGTAGACGATCGCGAGGGCGCGCAGGTCGTCGGCGCGGATCGAGAGCACCCGGCCGTTGTAGTCGCCGCGCTGCTGCTGGATGGCGCGCGCGTAGCGGGCCACGTACGCGAGGTCCTCGGAGGCCTCGTCGTAGAGCCGCTCCAGGTCCAGGACGATCTTGCTGGTGGGCTCGTGACGCACCCCGCTGCCGTCGGGCAGCAGCTCCGAGACGGGAACGCGGTAGAAGTCGGCCAGCTCCGCCAGGCGGGACACGGTGACGGCGCGGTCGCCGCGCTCGTACGAGCCGACCACCACGGCCTTCCACCGCCCGTTCGACTTCTCCTCCACCCCCTGCAGGGACAGGCCCTGCTGCTGGCGGATGGAGCGCAGGCGGGCGCCCAGCGACTTGGCGTATTCAGAGGGCATTCGGACACTCCCAGTGCTGTTCGGGTTCCCCGAGCTATCGCTACGGAGCGTGACGGTACGGGGATTGCGACATGTGGTCAAGTGTTGCCGTCCACCGGGTCCGGCACCCACGTGTGGCTTGTCCCCATTTCTCCGGGCTGACCAGCAGGTCAGGACCGGCGGCGGGCGGCCCGGTGACCGCTGGTAACGTGGCGTGAAGCCCCGGTCCGGGCCCCGCGCGGGCCTGCCGGAGCCGACCAGACGTCCTTTAACGACCCGTCCCGTGAGGCGGGGAAGGAGGTCCGCCGTGGCCTACCCACCGGCTGCCCACTCGTCGCCGCCGCGACAACCCTCGGTGAAGGTGATCCTCGCCGCAGCGGACGTGTCGCGGGTCGTCGACCGCATCGCCCACCAGATCCTGGAGAAGACCCAGGGCGCCGCCGAAACCGTGCTGCTCGGCATCCCCACCCGGGGCGTGCCGCTGGCCCACCGCCTCGCGGACCGGATCAGCACCTTCGAGGACGTCACAGTCCCGGTCGGCGTGCTCGACATCACGCTCTACCGCGACGACCTGCGCCGGCACGCCACCCGCGCGGTCGGCCCGACCGACCTGCCCACCGGCGGGATCGACGGCAAGCGGGTGATCCTCGTCGACGACGTGCTGTTCTCCGGCCGCACCGTGCGGGCCGCGCTGGACGCGCTCAGCGACGTGGGCCGGCCGGCGTCCGTGCAGCTCGCGGTCCTCGTCGACCGCGGTCACCGGCAGCTGCCGATCCGCGCCGACTACGTCGGCAAGAACATCCCCACCGCGCTGGCCGAGAACGTCAATGTCACCCTCGCCGAGACCGACGGCGCCGACGAGGTACGGCTGTACGGAGGCACCCTCTCATGATCCGGCACCTGCTCTCCGGCGCCGACCTGGACGCCGGCACCGCCACACTGGTCCTGGACACCGCCGCGGAGATGGCGACGGTGGCCGGTCGCGAGGTCAAGAAGCTGCCCGCGCTGCGCGGGCGCACAGTGGTCAACCTCTTCTACGAGGACTCCACCCGCACCCGGATCTCGTTCGAGGCGGCGGCCAAGCGGCTCAGCGCCGATGTGATCAACTTTTCCGCCAAGGGCTCCAGCGTGGCCAAGGGGGAGAGCCTGAAGGACACCGCGCTCACGCTCCAGGCGATGGGCGCGGACGCGGTCGTCGTCCGGCACCCCGCCTCCGGCGCCCCGCACCGGCTCGCCGAGTGGGTGGACGGGTCGGTGGTCAACGCCGGTGACGGCACCCACGAGCACCCCACCCAGGCGCTGCTCGACGCGTACACGATGCGGTCCCGGCTGGGCCGGCTCGACGGCCTGCACGTGGCGATCGTCGGCGACGTGCTGCACTCCCGGGTGGCCCGCTCCAACGTGCTGCTGCTGTCCACGCTCGGCGCGAAGGTCACCCTGGTCGGCCCGCCCACGCTCATCCCGGTCGACATCGCCGCCGCCCTGGCGCCCGGCACCGACGTCTGTTACGACCTCGACGCCGTTCTCCCGGATGTGGACGTGGTGATGATGCTGCGGGTGCAACGTGAGCGGATGGGTGACTCCTACTTCCCGTCGGCCCGCGAGTACGCCCGCCGCTACGGGCTCGACGGCCCGCGCATGCGCCGGCTGCCCGAGCACGCGATCGTCATGCACCCGGGCCCGATGAACCGGGGCATGGAGATCACGCCCGAGGTGGCCGACTCGCCCCGCTCCACCATCGTCGAACAGGTCGCCAACGGGGTCTCCGTGCGGATGGCCGTGCTCTACCTGCTGCTCGGAGGGAACAACCGGTGACCGCGTACCTCATCACAGGCGTCAGCATCGTCGGCGGCGAGCCGACCGACCTGCTCATCCGCGACGGCGTGGTGGCCGGGACGGGCCGCGGGCTCGCTGCGGACGACGCCACAGTCCTCGACGCGACCGGCCTGGTCGCGCTGCCCGGCCTGGTCGACCTGCACACCCACCTGCGCGAGCCCGGCCGGGAGGACGCCGAGACCGTCGAGTCCGGTTCCCGGGCGGCGGCACTCGGCGGCTACACGGCGGTGTGCGCGATGGCGAACACCTCCCCGGTCGCGGACACCGCGGGCGTGGTGGAGCAGGTCTGGCGCCTCGGCCGGGAGGCCGGCCTGGTCGACGTGCAGCCGATCGGCGCGGTCACGGTCGGGCTGGCCGGCGAGCGCCTGGCCGAGCTGGGCGCGATGGCCGACTCGGCCGCCGGGGTGCGGATCTTCTCCGACGACGGGCACTGCGTGTCCGACCCGCGGCTGATGCGCCGGGCGCTGGAGTACGTCAAGGCGTTCGACGGCGTGATCGCCCAGCACGCCGAGGAGCCCCGGCTCACCGAGGGCGCCCAGATGCACGAGGGTGAGGTGTCCACCCGCCTCGGCCTGACCGGCTGGCCGGCCGTCGCCGAGGAGGCGATCATCGCCCGGGACGTGCTGCTGGCCGAGCACGTCGGCAGCCGCCTGCACGTCTGCCATGTCTCCACCGCCGGCAGCGTCGAGGTGCTGCGCCAGGCCAAGGCGCGCGGGGTACGCGTCACCGCCGAGGTGACCCCGCACCATCTGCTGCTGACCGACGAGAAGGCAGAGAGTTACGACCCGGTCTTCAAGGTCAACCCGCCGCTGCGTACCGCCGCCGACATCGCCGCGCTGCGGGAGGCGCTGGCCGAGGGCGTGATCGACATCATCGCCACCGACCACGCGCCGCACGCCGTGGAGGACAAGGAGTGCGAGTGGGCGTACGCCCGGCCGGGCATGCTCGGCCTGGAGACGGCGCTGTCGATCGCGCTCGACGTGTTCGGCCCCCGCTGGGACCTGATCGCCGAGCGGATGTCCCGCACGCCCGCCCGGATCGCCGGGCTGGCCGGGCACGGCCTCGACCCGGCGCCCGGCGTACCGGCCAACCTGACCCTGGTCGACCCGGCCGCCCGCCGCGTCATCGAACCGGCGGAGCTGGCCAGCCGTAGTCGCAACACCCCGTACGCCCGCATGACGCTGCCGGGTCGCATCGTGGCGACCTTCCTGCGCGGCGAGCCGACGGTCCTGGACGGAAAGGCTGTCAAGTGATCCGAGCGAGGAACGTAGCGGAGCGGAGTCCCGCAGTCCGGATCGAAGGAGACACAGTGATCCGAGCGAGGAACGCAGCGGAGCGGAGTCCCGCAGTCGCGAACGAAAGGCGGGCACAGTGAAGCGACGTCCTGCGATTCTCGTCCTGGAGGACGGGCGCACGTTCCACGGCGAGGCGTACGGCAGCGTCGGGGAGACCTTCGGCGAGGCGGTCTTCAACACCGGCATGACCGGCTACCAGGAGACGCTCACCGACCCCTCGTACCACCGGCAGGTGGTGGTGCAGACCGCGCCGCACATCGGCAACACCGGCGTCAACGGCGAGGACGACGAGTCCGACCGGATCTGGGTGGCCGGGTACGTGGTGCGCGACCCGGCCCGGATCAGCTCCAACTGGCGCGCCGACGGCGGGCTGGAGGACCGGCTCGCCGCCGAGGGCGTCGTCGGCATCAGCGGCGTGGACACCCGGGCGCTGACCCGCCACCTGCGGGAGCGCGGCGCGATGCGCGTCGGCATCTCCAGCGTCGAGGACGACCCGGCCGCCCTGCTGGAGCGGGTGCGCCGCTCGCCGCAGATGGTCGGCGCGAACCTGTCCGAGGAGGTGACCACGGCCAAGCCGTACGTCGTCGAGGCGCAGGGCGAGCACCGGTTCACGGTGGCCGCGGTGGACCTGGGCATCAAGCGCAACGTGCCGCGGCGGCTCGCCGCCCGCGGCGTCACCACCCACGTGCTGCCCGCCGGGTCGACGATCGAGGACCTGCTCGCCACCGGCGCGGACGCGGTCTTCTTCTCGCCCGGCCCGGGTGACCCGGCGACCGCCGACGGCCCGGTGGCGCTGGCCCGGGAGGTGCTGACCCGGCGGATCCCGCTGTTCGGCATCTGCTTCGGCAGCCAGATCCTCGGCCGGGCGCTCGGCTTCGGCACCTACAAGCTCGGGTACGGCCACCGCGGCATCAACCAGCCGGTGCTCGACCGGGCCACCGGCAAGGTCGAGGTGACCAGCCACAACCACGGCTTCGCGGTGCAGGTGCCGGGTGCCGGGGACGGCGCTGTGGTGCCGGATCAGGTGATCCAGACCGAGTTCGGCGCCGTCCAGGTGTCACACGTCTGCCTCAACGACAACGTGGTCGAGGGGCTGCGGGCCGTGGACGTGCCCGCCTTCACCGTCCAGTACCACCCGGAGGCGGCGGCCGGCCCGCACGACGCGGACTACCTCTTCGACCGTTTCGCCGAGTTGATCGAAGGCAGTGGCTTCGACCGGAAGCACAGTGAAGGCGGAGAGAATGCCTAAGCGGACCGACCTCAAGCACGTCCTGGTGATCGGCTCCGGGCCGATCGTGATCGGACAGGCCTGCGAGTTCGACTACTCCGGCACCCAGGCCTGCCGGGTGCTGCGCAGCGAGGGGATCCGGGTCAGCCTGGTCAACTCCAACCCGGCGACGATCATGACGGACCCGGAGTTCGCCGACGCCACGTACGTCGAGCCGATCACCCCGGAGTTCGTCGAGCTGGTCATCGCCAAGGAGCGCCCCGACGCGCTGCTGCCGACGCTCGGCGGCCAGACCGCGCTGAACACCGCCGTCGCCCTGCACGAGGCCGGTGTGCTGGAGAAGTACGGCGTCGAGCTGATCGGCGCCAACATCGAGGCGATCAACCGGGGCGAGGACCGGCAGCTGTTCAAGGAGATCGTCGCGAAGGCCGGCGTACGGCTGGGCCTGGCGGATCCGTCCGCGCTGGTGCCGCGGTCGCGGGTCTGCCACTCGATGGACGAGGTCCGCGAGACGGTCGCCGAGCTGGGCCTGCCGGTGGTCATCCGGCCGTCGTTCACCATGGGCGGCCTCGGTTCCGGCATGGCGCACACCGACGAGGACCTGGAGCGCATCGCCGGCGCGGGCCTGGCGGCCAGCCCGGTGCACGAGGTGCTCATCGAGGAGAGCGTGCTCGGCTGGAAGGAGTACGAGCTCGAACTGATGCGCGACCGCCACGACAACGTGGTGGTGGTCTGCTCGATCGAGAACGTCGACCCGATGGGCGTGCACACCGGCGACAGCGTCACCGTCGCCCCGTCGATGACGCTCACCGACCGGGAGTACCAGCGGCTGCGTGACCTCGGCATCGCGGTGCTGCGCGAGGTCGGTGTGGACACCGGCGGCTGCAACATCCAGTTCGCGGTGAACCCGGCCGACGGCCGGATCGTCGTGATCGAGATGAACCCGCGCGTGTCGCGCTCCTCGGCGCTGGCGTCGAAGGCCACCGGCTTCCCGATCGCGAAGATCGCCGCGAAGCTCGCCATCGGCTACACGCTCGACGAGATCCCCAACGACATCACGCTGAAGACGCCTGCGGCGTTCGAGCCGACGCTCGACTACGTGGTGGTGAAGATCCCCCGGTTCGCGTTCGAGAAGTTCCCCGGCGCGGACCCGGAGCTGACCACCACGATGAAGTCGGTGGGCGAGGCGATGAGCCTGGGCCGCAACTTCACCGAGGCGCTGAACAAGGCGATGCGCTCGATGGAGACCAAGGCGTCCGGCTTCTGGACCGTGCCGGACCCCGACGGCGCGACCAGGGAGAACACGCTGGCGGCGCTGCGCACGCCGCACGACGGCCGGCTCTACACCGTCGAGCGGGCGCTGCGCCTCGGCGCGTCGATCGCCGAGGTGTCCGAGGCGTCCGGCGGCATGGACCCGTGGTTCCTGGACCAGATCGCCTCGCTGGTCGAGCTGCGCGCCGAGATCGTGGACGCGCCGGTGCTCGACGCCGGTCTGCTGCGCCGGGCCAAGCGGGCCGGCCTGTCCGACCGGCAGCTCGCCGCGCTGCGTCCCGAGCTGGCCGCCGAGGACGGCGTCCGTACGCTGCGGCACCGGCTCGGCGTCCGGCCGGTCTACAAGACGGTGGACACCTGCGCGGCCGAGTTCGAGGCGACCACGCCGTACCACTACTCGACGTACGACTCGGAGACCGAGGTGGCGCCCTCGGCCCGGCCGAAGGTGCTCATCCTGGGCTCCGGGCCGAACCGGATCGGGCAGGGCATCGAGTTCGACTATTCGTGCGTGCACGCCGTACAAGCTCTCCGGGACGTGGACTACGAGACCGTCATGGTCAACTGCAACCCGGAGACCGTCTCCACCGACTACGACACCGCGGACCGGCTCTACTTCGAGCCGCTGACGTTCGAGGACGTGCTGGAGGTCTGGCACGCCGAGGACACCTCCGGCAGGGAGGCGGGCGGCCCCGGCGTCATCGGGGTGGTCGTGCAGCTCGGCGGGCAGACCCCGCTCGGCCTGGCCCAGCGGCTCAAGAACGCCGGCGTGCCGATCGTCGGCACCTCCCCGGAGTCGATCCACCTGGCCGAGGAGCGCGGCGCGTTCGGCGCGGTGCTGGCCCGGGCCGGGCTGCGCGCGCCCGCGCACGGCATGGCCACCTCGTACGACGAGGCGAAGACGATCGCCGACGAGATCGGGTACCCGGTGCTGGTCCGCCCCTCGTACGTGCTCGGCGGGCGCGGCATGGAGATCGTGTACGACGACGCCACGCTGCGCGACTACATCGGCCGGGCCACCGCCATCTCGCCGGACCGCCCGGTGCTGGTGGACCGGTTCCTGGACGACGCCATCGAGATCGACGTGGACGCGCTCGTGGATGCCGACGGCGACGTCTACCTGGGCGGCGTGATGGAGCACATCGAGGAGGCCGGCATCCACTCCGGCGACTCGTCCTGCGCGCTGCCGCCGATCACGCTGGCCGGCTCGCACCTGGCCCAGGTGCGGCACTACACCGAGCAGATCGCCCGCGGTGTCGGGGTGCGCGGCCTGCTCAACGTCCAGTACGCGTTGCAGGGCGACATGCTCTACGTGCTGGAGGCCAACCCGCGCGCCTCCCGGACCGTACCGTTCGTCTCGAAGGCCACGGCGGTGCCGCTGGCCAAGGCGGCGGCCCGGATCGCGCTCGGCGCCACGATCGCGCAGCTGCGCGCCGAGGGGATGCTGCCGCCCACCGGCGACGGCGGCACCATGCCGGCCGACGCGCCGATCGCGGTCAAGGAGGCGGTGCTGCCGTTCAAGCGGTTCCGCACGCCGTCCGGCAAGGGCATCGACGTGCTGCTCGGCCCGGAGATGAAGTCCACCGGCGAGGTGATGGGCATCGACACCGGCTTCGGTCAGGCGTTCGCCAAGTCGCAGGCCGCCGCGTACGGGTCGCTGCCGACCGCCGGGAAGATCTTCGTCTCGGTCGCCAACCGGGACAAGCGCGGCATGATCTTCCCGATCAAGCGCCTGGCCGACCTGGGCTTCGAGATCGTGGCCACCACCGGCACGGCCGAGGTGCTGCGCCGGCACGGCATCGCCTGCGAGCAGATCCGCAAGCACTACGAGTCGGGTGAGGGCGCGGACGCGGTCTCGCTGATCCTCGGCGGGGACGTGGCGCTGGTGGTGAACACGCCGCAGGGATCCGGGGCGAGCGCCCGTTCCGACGGGTACGAGATCCGCAGTGCGGCGGTGAGCGCCGACATCCCGTGTGTCACCACGGTGCCCGGCGCGGCCGCCGCCGTCATGGGCATCGAGGCCCGGATCAACGGCGACCTGAAGGTCCGCCCGCTGCAGGACCTCCACGCCGCCCTCCGGGCGGGCGAGTGACCCCCCGCCCCACTGCGTCGATCATGAGGTTGGCGGCGGATATGGAGATCCACATCGCCGCCAACCTCATGATCAACGGGGAGATCGGGCGGGCCGGGCGGGGGGCCGGGGCATGATCTTCGAGAAGGTGGTGCGGCCCCGGCTGTTCTCGCTCGCGGGTGGGGACGCGGAGGGTGCGCACGAGTGGACGCTGGAGCGGCTGGCCGCGGTGTCGCGGCAGCCGGCCGTGCTCGCCGCGCTGCGCGCGGCGTACTTCCGGTCGGCGCCGCGCACCGTGTTCGGGGTGCGCTTCCCCAACCCGGTCGGGCTGGCGGCCGGCATGGACAAGAACGGACTCGCGTTGCCGGCCTGGCCGGCGCTCGGCTTCGGCTTCGTCGAGGTCGGCACCGTGACCGCGCACGCCCAGCCGGGCAACCCCCGGCCCCGGCTGTTCCGGCTGCGCGACAGCGAAGCGGTGATCAACCGGATGGGCTTCAACAACGCGGGCGCGGCGGCGCTCGCGGACCGGCTGGCCGCGTTGCCGCGCCCGCTCGGCGTGCCGCTGGGCATCTCGCTCGGCAAGTCCAAGGTGACCCCGCTGGACGAGGCGGTCGAGGACTACCTCGCCTCCTACCGGGCGCTCAAGGAGCACGGCGACTACTTCGCGGTGAACGTGTCCTCACCGAACACTCCCGGACTGCGGTCGCTTCAGGACCGGTCCCATCTGGACGCGTTGCTCGCCGCGCTGGTGGGGGAGAAGCCGGTGCTGGTGAAGATCGCCCCGGACCTGACCGAGCCGGCCGTGGCCGAGCTGCTGGAGGTGTGCCTCGACCGGGGTGCGGCCGGGATCATCGCCACCAACACCACGCTCGCCCGTGACGGGCTCGCCCCCGCCGACCGGGGGCGCGCCGCCGAGGCCGGTGGGCTGTCCGGCCGGCCGCTCACCGCCCGGGCCCGGGAGATGGTCGCCTTCGTGCACCGGGAGACCGGCGGCCGGCTGCCGGTGATCGGCGTGGGCGGCATCCTGCACCCGGACGACGCCACCCGCATGTTCGACGCCGGCGCCGCCCTGCTCCAGCTCTACACCGGCTTCATCTACCGAGGCCCCGCCCTGACGAGAGCCATAACCCGGACCACCCGACCCTGACC
>NZ_RCVK01000183.1:0-23605 GCF_003667485.1 Micromonospora sp. BL1 | reverse complement strand
CTCCACTTCCGCCCCTCTGCTCCGGCGATGGTGCCGGTGTGGCGGCGGTGATACTTGCGGCATGTCGATCGTGCTGTCCGCGCCGGCCACCCCGACCGCGCCCGCCCTGCTGCTGCGTCCGTGGCGCGACGGTGACGCCGACGCCCTGATCGAGGCGTACCGGGATCCGGTGCTGCGTGCCTGGACCAGTCATCCGGTGACCGGCCCGGCGCAGGCGCAGGTGTTCCTGCGCCGCAGCCACCAGGGCTGGGCCGCCGGGCACCGGTTCATGTTCGCGGTGCTGGAGGGGGAACAGGTGGTGGCCTGCGTGGTGCTCAAGGACGTCCGCCCGGGACGCCCGGCCGCCGAGGTCGGCTACTGGACGGCCGCGCCGGCACGGGGCCGGGGCGTCGCGCCACGCGCGGTCGAGGCGGTCACCGCGTGGGCGTTCGCCCGGTTCGCCGCCACCGGGCTGACCCACCTGGAGCTGCTGCACCAGGTCGACAACCCGGCGTCCTGCCGGGTTGCGGAGAAGAGCGGGTACGCGTTCGCCGAGGTGCTGCCGGCCCGCCCGCCGTTCCCCCGGGACGGCCACCGCCACGTCCGCCACCGGCCGGTCTCATGACGAAGAAGTGACAGTGCCGCCGATCAGGCGCAGCAGCAGCCGCGGCTCGCCCGGCCACGCGTCGAGCAGCACCTGCCGGGGCATCTGCCGGGCGGCGTAGCGCAACGCGAGCGCCACCACCACGATGTCGTCGAGCGGGCCGATCACCGGCAGGAACTCCGGGATCAGGTCGATCGGGCTGGCCACCCAGAGCCCGGCGACCACGATCGCGACCCGGGCGCGGCGGGGCACCCGCGGGTCACGGCGCAGCCGTCGCACGGCGGTCACACAGTCGGGTACGAACGCGGCCAGATCGCGCAGGATCCCCGGCGGCAGGCGCCGGGCCAGCAGCACCAGCACCGCCCAGCTCGCGACCAGGCAGGCCGTCGCCACAGCGAGTCCGATGAGCCAGTCGCGCACGCCGTCACCCCTTTCCGTTTCCGGTGGCACGCTACGCGGCGTCCCCGCCCGGGCGCGCGGGAACAGTCCGGCCCCGCACGACGCTGAGTCTTGTCGGACGGCGGCGGATACCGTGGGTACGGGAGGTGACGGCGGTGACGACAGGCTGGGAGGCCGCGGTCGAGGCGCAGATCCGCTCGGCCCAGGAACGCGGCGAGTTCGACAACCTGCCGGGTGCCGGCAAGCCCATCCCGGGGCGCGACATGCCCTACGACGAGGGCTGGTGGATCCGCAGCTTCATGGAGCGCGAGCAGATCCCGTCCGACCTGCTGCTGCCCACGCCGCTCCAGTTGCGCCGCCGCATCGAACAGCTCCCGGCCGAGCTGCGCGACCTGCCCACCGAGGAGGCCGTCCGCTCGTACGTGGCGGCGCTCAACACCGAGGTGGTGGCCTGGCTGCGTACCCCGACCGGGCCACGCGTGGTGGTCCGCCCGGTGAACGTCGAGGAGGCGGTGCGCCGCTGGCGTGCCGATCGGGACCGCGGCGCGCCGGCCGCCACGGCACCGGAGCCGCCCCGCGCGGACCCGGCCCGCCCGCGCCGCCGCTGGCGCTGGTGGCGTCGCTGAGAACGCTCAGCGAAGCGCCGCCTGCCAGGTCCACGCGGTACGCCGCGGCCGGTCGCCGAGCGGCGCGCGGCCGGTCAGCCACAGCAGCACCGGCGCCGGCTCGCCGTCCGGTGCGTCGGGGAACAGCCGGTGCACCACCCCGGCACACAGCCCGGCGGGTGGCGACCAGTCCAGGCCGAGCCCGCGGGCCAGGTCGCCTGTGTGCAGCAGGATCTCGGCCACGCCCATCGCGGCGAACCCGCCCGGATCGCACGGGCCGAAGTGCCACGCCCGGTCGTCCGGGCTCGCGGCGTCGACGGTGGCGGCGAGCATCCCCGCTGCGGCCGCCGCGACAGTGAGCACCTCGGCGGGCGCGGCGTCGGCCCGTACCCGCAGGTCGAACGGCAGATAGCCACCGTCGGGCCGCCCCGAGACCTGACCGGTGTACGCGACCAGGTCGTGCGCGATGTGCGCGGCGGTGGTCCAGCAGGACCAGTCCAGGTCTCCGGCGCGTACCGTCCAGTCCCGGCCGGCGGCGGGCCGCAGCACGGCGGCCATCGCGGCGGCGGCGGACCGGACGTCCGCGCCGGTCATCGTCCTCACAACCGGCGTACGCGCAGCACGCAGGTCAGCATCGGAAGCGTGAACTCACCGTCGGCCGTCTCCGGCCGGCTCGCCAGGTACGCGCGGATGCGGTCGAGCGTCTCCGTGCGTTCCTGTTCCGGCATGACCAGCATCCCGGCCCGGGTGGCGAGCGTCGCCACGAGCGAGTCGGCGGTACGGCGCTGCCCGTGCGGGAACTCCGCCTGCTCGGGCGAGCCGAACCGGGCCTCGCCCGTCTTCGGCAGGTGCATGCCGGCCGTGGCGGCGCGCCAGCTCGCGGGCGTGTCCCGGGGACCGATGGCGGCGCTGCCACTGACCGCCGCGAGCCCTGCCACCCAGTCGACCCGGTCGTCCACCACGTTCCACAGTCCGGCCAGGACACCGCCGGGGGAGAGGACGCGGGCGATCTCCGGCCCGGCCACCGCCATGTCGAACCAGTGCATGGCGTTGCCGGCGACCACCGCGTCGACGGAGGCGTCCGGCACCGGGATCGCCTCCGCGCTGCCGGACAGCGCCCGTACGTCCGGCAGGGTGCGGCGCAGTTCGGCGAGCATCGCCGGGTCCGGCTCGACCGCGGTCACGTCGCCGCTCACCTCGACCAGCGTGGCGGTGAGCTTGCCGGTGCCCGCGCCGAGGTCGAGCACCCGCGCGCCGGGGGCGGGTTCGAGCGCCCACCGCAGGGCGGCTCGGGCATAGTCCGGGCGGTGTTCGGCGTACGCGGTCGCCGCCGCGCCGAACGACGAGGAGTGCCGGCGTCGTGCGTCTTCGTCCATCCGGTCACCCTATCGACGGCCCGGCTCCCTTGACGTACGAACAGTGCTTCGTGAATACTGGATCGTAGTTCGAGGGGGAGTACCCGACGATCCACGCACCGCCGTCAGTACGGGCCCGGCCCATCCGGCTCCCGGCGATGCAGTCACCGTCAGAGGTGGCCCGGGGAGACCTTCGTCCAGCAGCGCCGGCGCACCTCGCGTGGGCCGGCCCGGGCGAGAGGTCTTCCCGTCGTCATGTCGGTGTCCTGGTGGATCTGGGCCGTGCTCATGCTCGCGATCGCGGCGATGCTCGCCGTCGACCTGTTCCTGCACCGCGACAACCACGTCGTCGGCTTCCGTGAGGCAGCGGCCTGGTCCGGCATCTGGATCGCCGCCGGCCTGCTCTTCGGCGCCGTCCTCTGGGCCTGGCAGGGCGGTGACGTCGCCGGCACCTACTACGCCGGCTACCTGATCGAGAAGGCGCTGTCGATCGACAACGTCTTCGTCTTCGCGCTGATCTTCACCTACTTCGCCGTGCCCGCCGCGTTCCAGCACAAGGTGCTGTTCTGGGGTGTCATCGGCGCCCTGGCCTTCCGGCTGGTCTTCATCTTCGTCGGCGCCGAGCTGCTCGAGACGTTCTTCTGGACCGCGTACGTGTTCGGCGCGTTCCTCGTCTGGACCGGCTACAAGATGGCGTTCCGCCACGACCAGCAGACCCCGCCGGACCGCAACCCCGTCGTCCGGCTGGTCCGCAGGGCTATCCCGACCGACCCGGCCTTCCACGGTGACAGGTTCTTCGCCCGGGTCGACGGCAGACGGGTCGCGACGCTGCTGTTCGTGGTCCTGATCGCGGTCGAGGCCACCGATCTGATCTTCGCCATCGACAGCGTCGCCGCGATCCTGGCCATCACCACCAGCACGTTCATCGTCTGGACCGCCAACGCCTTCGCCGTCCTCGGCCTGCGCAGCCTCTACTTCTGCCTCGCCGGGCTGCTACGCCGCTTCGTGCACCTGCACTACGGCCTGGCCGTCCTGCTCGCCTTCGCCGGCGTGAAGTTGATCCTCTCGGAGACGCCGGTCGGCAAGCTGCCCATCCCGGTCACCCTCGGCGTGATCGTGGTGACGATCGCGGTGTCGATCGGGTGGAGCCTGCGCAGCACCACTCCGGACACCGAAGCACGTGGCGCCGACGCCGGCTCCTCGCCGGGCACGGCGCGCTGATGATCAGCGGCTCGTCGACGCACTACCATCCGTCCATGGGCTCCAGCGGGGCATCCGTCGAAGCCACCTTCTTCGGCACCACGACCGTCCACCTGTCCGACGGGACGTCGGGAATCCTGATCGACGGCTTCCTGAGCAGGCCGTCGCTGCTCCGGGTCGCGCTCGGCCGCGTCGCCCCCGACCTCGGGCGGATCACCCGCGCCCTGACCCGGGCCGGTGTGACAGCTCTCGACGCGCTCTTCGTCACCCATTCCCACTACGACCACGCCATGGACGCCCCCGAGATCGTCAAGCTGCTCGGCGGACGACTGTTCGGCTCCGAGTCGACTCTTCACGTGGGGCGCGGCTCGGGCCTCGGCGAGGAGTCGATGACGCGGATCGCCGACGGCGACGAGCACACGATCGGCGCGTTCACCGTGCGCGTGCTCGCCGGCGTCCACAGCCCCGGCAACAGGTTCCCGGGCACGATCGATCAGCCGCTCGTTCCGCCGGTCAGGGCGAGCAGATACCGCGACGGCGGATGCTTCTCCTTCTTCATCACCCACCCCGGGGGCTCGCTGCTGATCCATCCGAGCGCCAACTTCGTCCCGGGCAGGTTCGACGGGCTCGACGCCGACGTCCTGTATCTCGCCGTCGGCGCGCTGGGGGTGCAGCCGCAGCAGTTCCAGAGCGACTACTGGCGGCACGTGGTGGAGGCGACGCGGCCGGACCTGATCGTGCCGATCCACTGGGACGACTTCTTCGTCTCGCTGGACCGCAGGCTGCGCCCGTTGCCGGCCGTCTTCGACAGGTTCGCCGTGACGAAGGCGTTTCTCGACCGCAAGAGCGCGGAGAGCGGCATCCCGGTGCGGTTCCCCGAGCCGTTCGAGATGATCAGGCCGTTCGCGCGCTAGGACAGGGTCCGGAGCACGTGCCGGTCTCAGCGGAACCGGTCGACGGTGACAGGAATCATCCCCTGCTGGCGCATCTGCGTCGTCAGACCGCGCAGCAGCACACCGACCGCCTCGTCGCGATCCCCGAGAAGATCGCAGGTCACGTCCAGACCCCAGGCCGCACCCGCAGCGACCCTGCGCAGATCCCAGCGAAAGGCGTCGCCCGAGACCTGACGGCGCACCGCACCCAGCGTGCGCACCTCGGGATCCGCCAGGTCGCCGGTGATCGGCATCTGCCAGGCCTCACCGAGCGCCGCAAGTCCGTCCGCGCTCAAGTCGCCGGCGAACAGGATCCGGTAGACGCGCGTCTCGCGGAACCCCGGCCGGGGCTCGGAACCACCCAACCGCAAGGGGGACGGTGGCTGAGACGGAGGGGCACCGAAGCACTCCCGCAGAGCGTCCTCGTCCGGCAGGTCCGCACCGCAGAGGTCCCGATAGAGCGTCGCCGCCGCGGAGCGGCCGACGGGGGTCACTCGCTTGCGCAACACAGGGTCCACGCGTAGGCGCCGGCTGGTGGCCGACGCCTCGTACCAGCGCCCCTCCGGCCGGCTCCAGCCACCGCTCGCCAGCCCGACGGAGGAGTGGTCCGCCGCGAGCAGGAACTCCTCAGCCAGCAGCCCTTCCAGCCCGCCGGCATCGTCGTACACCAGGTAGTAGTGCAGTGCGGGTGGTGAGCCCGCTGCCTGTCGCGTGCGAGAAGGCGTCGTCATGCGTTGATTTTCGAGCCGGGCGGGACGCGCCGCCTTCCGGCGCGCCGAGGGCTCTGCCGACGCGGAAGAGAATCTGCCCCAAGTCCGCCGCCGTCATGGTCGATTATCGCATTACCGGTAACAGCAATCGGTTAATTCAGACGGTCAAAAAGGACGAATCGGCAGTGCACCATAATGACAGTTATGTGCGCGCAGGCGGTGCGGGACCGCCTCGGCCCCGCACCGCCGACTACGGTGAGGCGGACGCATCCGAGAGGAGGCCGATGGCGATGCGGATCGCGGTTGCGGGAGCGACGGGCCGGATCGGGGCGCTGACCGTCACCGCGTTGGAGCGGCAGGGCCACGACGTCGTACGCATCAGCCGCTCGCTGGGCGTGGATCTGACGACGGGCGACGGGCTGGACGAGGCGCTCACCGGCGTCGAGTCAGTGGTCGACACGACCAATGTGGCGGCAGTCGATCGTTCCGAGACGGTGGCGTACCTGGGTGGACTGACGCGAAACCTGCTGGCGGCCGAGCAGCGCGCGGGCGTACGGCACCACGTGCTGCTGTCGATCGTCGGCATCCACCGGGTCGACGACAACGCCCACTACGCGGGCAAGCGGGAACAGGAGCGACTGGTCGAAGGTGGGCCGGTGCCGTGGACGATCGTCCCGGCCACCCAGTTCCACGACTTCGCCGCCATGGTCGCCGGCTGGACCGAACGCGACGGCGTCGCCACCGTCGCACCGCTGCTGGTGCAACCAATCGCACCCCGGGACGTCGCCGACATCCTCGCCGAGATCGCCGTCGGCGAACCGCAGGGACACCACGCCGACATCGCCGGACCGGCGACGGAGGATCTCGTCGACATGGCCCGGCGTACCAACGAGGCGCGGGGCCGCCGGTCAGGCTGGTGCCGACGTGGTCGGGCGTGTTCGGCACGTCGATGTCCGGCAACGTGCTGCTGCCGGGCGACGGCGCGCGCATCGCGCCGACCAGCTTCGACGACTGGCTAGCCGCTGGTGCTCGTTGACGGGGTGACGGCGGCGACGACCAGGTCGACGATGCCGTCGGCGTAGTCGTCGGTCAGTGGGCCGTTGCGCAGCAGCCAGCGGTGGTAGAGCGGGCCGAACAGCAGTTCCACCACCTGGTCCAGCGCCGCGTCGGAGCGGACCTGGCCGGCCTCGCGGGCGGCCTCCAGGCGTACGCGGACCGCGTTCAGCTGGGGGCGGAGCAGCCGGTCGCGTGCCTGGCCGCCCAAGTCCTCGTCGGCCAGTGTCTCGATGGTGATGGCGCGGGTGGTGGCGGACAGCCGCGGATCGGCGAACTCGGCGACGGTGGCTCGGAGTACCTGACGCAGGTCGGCCCGCAGGTCGCCGGTGTCGGGCAGGGCGATGGCCTCCGGCATGTCGTCGGCGAGCGCGTCCAGGATGACCGCGCCCTTGCCGCGCCACCAGCGGTAGATGGTCTGCTTGCCGACCCCGGCGCGGGCGGCGATCGCCTCGACGGTCAGGGCCGGGTATCCGGTCTCGGTGAGCAGTTCCAGGGCGGCGGCGAGGATCGCGCGGCGGGACTGCTCGTTGCGGCGGGCGGGCTGCGGGGTCACACCACGAGCCTACAACGAGACGAGACGTATCGTCTTGACGGGCGCAGCAGCGCCGTGCTCTGCTTGGACACGCGAGACGGAACGTCTCGTCTCAGCAGAGATCAGGAGATCACTTGCCGCACATCGCCATGGTCAGCATCCCGTTCCACGGGCACGTCAACCCGAGCCTGGAGATCATCCGTACCCTCGTGCGGCGCGGTCACCGGGTCACGTACGCCAACGATCCCGCCTTCGCCGAGGTCATCCGGCGCACCGGCGCGGAGCTGAAGCCGTACGCCTCGACCCTGCCCGCCGACGGCGGCGCCGGCATCGACGACCCGATCGAGCAGCTCACGCTGTTCCTCGACGATGCCGTCGCCATGCTGCCGCAGCTGCGGGCCGCCTACGCCGACGACCGGCCGGACCTGTTCCTCTACGACATCGCCGGCGCGCCGGCCCGGCTGCTCGGCGAGCAGTGGGGGATCCCAGCCGTCCAGCTCTCCTCGACGTTCGTGGCCTGGGACGGCTACGAGCAGGACATGGCGCCCGCCGTGGAGGCGATGCGGGCCGATCCGCGCGGCGCCGACTACTACCGGCGGTTCACGGCGTGGCTGACCGCGGAGGGTTCGTCCGTCACCGACAGCATGGCGTTCCAGGGGCGGCCGCTCCGAAGCCTCGTCCTGCCGCCGGAGGCGCTCCAGCCGAACGCCGACCGGGTGGACCGGTCGGTCTACAGCTTCGTCGGCCCGGTCCTGGGGGACCGCTCCGACCAGGGTTCCTGGGTACGACCGCAGCGCGCCGGGAAGGTGCTGCTCGTCTCGCTCGGCTCCGCCTTCACCCGGCAGCCCGAGTTCTACCGCCGCTGCGTCGCCGCGTTCGGTGACCTGCCCGGCTGGCACACCGTCCTGCAGATCGGCGAGCACGTCAATCCCACCGAACTCGGTCCCGTCCCGGACAGCGTCGAGGTCCACCGGTGGGTGCCGCAGCTGGCCGTACTGGAGCAGGCGGACGCCTTCGTCACCCACGCCGGCATGGGCGGCAGCAGTGAGGGTCTCTACTGCGGGACGCCGATGATCGCCGTGCCGCAGGCGGCCGACCAGTTCGCGAACGCCGAGCAGCTGGCCGCCCTGGGCGTCGCCCGGGTCGTCGACTCGGCCACCGTCACCGCCGCGGAGCTTCGCGAGACGCTGCTCGCCCTCACCTCGGATCCCGCCGTGGTGGCCCGTAGCGCCGAGTTGAAGCGGCAGGCCCGCGCCGCCGGCGGCGCCGACCGCGCCGCCGACCTGATCGAGGCCGAACTCGGCACGGCGAGCGGCGGGTGAAGCGCGGCGTGGTCGCGGCGGCTGGTGCCGCCGCGACCACGCCCTGGTCAGTCCTCCGCCAGCACGGTGAAGGTGAAGGCGGAGCTCGTCGGACGCTTCAGCGGGATGTCGCACTTGACCCGGCGCAGCACCTCGGACCGGGTGAGGCCGAACCGGTGCGCGATGAGCCGGTCCGGGCGTACCGGCACCGGGTCGTCGAACGTGACGTTCACCTGGACCGGCCACCCGTCGAGCGGTACGACCGGCGCGTCCAGGCGCCACGCGCCGGTCCAGTCCAGGGTGAAGCGGCAGCGCCGGGCGAACGCCGGGTCCAGCAGTGTGGCCGCCACCAGGTCGGGATCGTTGAGGTGGTGGCCGTGCAGATCGACGGGGTCGAACGAACCGACCGTCGCCCGCTCGCGGACGGTGAGCTTGACGGTCCGGTCGCAGGACACGCAGTGCACCAGCAGCCACACGTCCAGCAGCTTGCCGTTGGCGTTGACGCGGAACCGTCCCCGGGCGGCGGTGGCCGACTCCGCCCGGCAGGTGACGCAGCGCAGCGACAGCAGCGGAAGGCGGGTCCGGCGCACGACCCAGGGCAGCACGATATGAGGTTGGGAAGACATGAGACCTGATCTCTGAAGACCTGACGCGAGGCCGATTACGCGCGACCTCGGACGCGGTGCCCGGGCGCCCGTGGGCAGCCCGGCGAGCCGGCGCGCAGGCGTCGGCTACAGGCGTGGGGAACGTGTCAGGTTCTAGAGAGCAGGAGGGGTCACGCGGAATCGTCCTTCTTCGCTGCGACGACAGGTGCAGGGACCGTACGGCAGCGCCGGAACCGCGCTCAACCCGTTTTCCGGGCGCAGCTGCGTCCCGCATCACTTCACTGACTAAAAGTTTGCACTCTCTGCAAGATCGCTCGTAGAGTCGTGGCGTGACCTCGGATCAGAGCCGCCCCGGCCTGCGTGACCGCAAGAAGCGGCAGACCCGCGCCGCCCTCAGCGCGGCAGCGCTGCGCCTGGTCGCCGAGCGGGGCCTGGACCAGGTGACGGTGGAGGAGATCAGCGAGGCCGCCGACGTGTCGGCCCGCACCTTCTTCAACTACTTCCCCAGCAAGGACGAGGCGCTGCTCGGCGACCAGCCGACGGACCGCGAGGTGCTGGCCGCCCGCATCGTCGCCGCACCACCGGAGGTGTCCGCGTTCGACGCGCTGCGGCTGGCCTTCGACGACGTGGTCGAGGCCGTCGAGGCCGATCGGGAGGTGTGGCTGCTGCGCCTGCGGGTCATCGCGGCGAACCCGTCGCTGCTACCGCGCCTGATCAGCGGCAACGCCGAGACCGAGCAGGTGATCGTCGCGGCGGTGGCCGCCCGGCTGGGGCTCGACCCGTGCCACGGGCATCCGACGCTCGTCACCACTGTCGCCGGCGCGGTGTTCCGCACGGCGCTGATGCAGTGGGTCGAGCGACCCGACACGACGACGCTGCGCGAGCTGACCGCCGAGGCGTTCGCCGCCGTCGCCGCCGGCCTGCCCGATCCGCACTGACCCCTCCCATCCGTACCGGCCGCAGTCCTCGCGCGCGGCCACTCGCACGTGCACACGACAAGGAGTTCGATGACCACCGCCACTGTTCCGCCCGCCGAGACGGGTACGCGGATGTCGCGCCGGGAGGTCCTCCAGGCGTTGTCCGGCCTGATGGTCGGCATGTTCGTGGCGATCCTCGCCTCGACGGTGGTGGCGAACGCGCTGCCCCGGATCATCGCCGACCTCGACGGCAGCCAGACCGTCTACACCTGGATCGTCACCAGCGAGCTGCTCGCCATGACCGCGACGGTGCCGCTGTGGGGCAAGATGGCCGACCTCTACAGCAAGAAACTGCTGATCCAGTTGTCCCTCGGCCTGTTCGTGGCCGGTTCACTCGTCGCCGGTTTCACCCCGAACGTCGAGGTGCTGCTGCTCAGCCGGGTCATCCAGGGCATCGGCGCGGGCGGCATGACGGCGCTCGCCACGATCGTCATGGCGGCCATGATCCCGCCGCGTGAGCTGGGCCGGTACGCCGGCATCTTCGGCGCCGTCTTCGGTGTCGGCACCATCGCCGGCCCGCTGATCGGCGGCGTCCTGGTCGACACGTCCTGGCTCGGCTGGCGCTGGTGCTTCCTGATCGGTGTGCCGTTCAGCCTGCTGTCCATCGCGCTGCTGCAGAAGACGCTGCATCTGCCGGTGGTGCGCCGCAAGGTCCGCATCGACTGGCTCGGCGCCCTGCTGATCACCTCGGGCGTGTCCACGCTGCTGATCTGGTCGTCGCTGGCCGGCAACAAGTTCGACTGGCTGGACGGCGCTGCTGGTCGGCGGCGGTCTGGCGCTGCTCGCGCTCGCCGTGTTCGTCGAGGCCCGCACCGAGGAGCCGATCATCCCGCTCGGGATCTTCCGCAACCGCACGGTCAGCCTCACCACTGTGGCCAGCATCCTGGTCGGCGTGGCGATGTTCGGCGGCACCGTGTTCCTGTCGCAGTACTTCCAGACCTCGCTGGGCAAGTCGCCGACGGCGGCCGGCCTGATGAGCCTGCCGATGGTCCTCGGTCTGCTGGTCTCCTCGACGGTGGCGGGCCAGCTGATCACCAAGTACGGCCGGTGGAAGATGTTCCTGGTCGCCGGCGCCGCGGTGATGACGGTCGGCATGCTGCTGCTGAGCACCATCGACGCGAGCACGAGCGTGCCGGTGCTGTCGGTGTACATGGCCGTGCTGGGCGTAGGCGTCGGCATGCTCCTGCAGAACCTGGTGCTGGCCGCGCAGAACGACGTGCCGGCCGCCGAACTCGGCGCGGCCACCTCGGTGCTGACGTTCTTCCGCAGCATGGGCGGCGCGGTCGGCGTCAGCGCGCTCGGTGCCGTCCTGGCGAACCGGGTGACCTCACTGACCGTCGAACGGCTGGGGCCGATCGCGGCCGGCGGCGGATCGGCCGAGGTGCCCGACCTGTCCGCCCTGCCGGAGCCGGTGCTGCGGGTCGTGCAGGACGTCTACGGCATCGCGACGTCGGAGATGTTCCTCATCGGTGCGCCCTTCGCGCTGCTCGCCCTGATCGTCGTGCTGTTCATCAAGGAGAAGCCGCTGAACACGCTCAGCGGTGACGAGCGCCGGGCCCGCGAGGAGGCGGCTGCCGCCGCCGGCATGCACTGACCGCGTCCGACCGAGCGTGGGGCCGCCCCCGGGAGCACCGGGAGCGGCCCCTTCGTGCGTACGGTCAGCGTTCGGTGCGGTCGTTGATCTCGGTGCCGGACTCGCCGGGCATGGCGCCGATCGACTCCTCGGCGGCCCGGCCGCCGGTGCTCTCGTCGCCCTGCGTCAGCGAGCTGCGGGGCAGCCCGGCCAGGTGTGCCGGATCCTCGATCGGCTGGGGCGGCCACTGGTCCTGCGTACCGTCGGTCACCCCGGCGCGGCGCAGCGCCTCGACCAGCTGGTCCGGCGACAGGCGGTCGACCTCCTGTATGCCGGCCCCGCGCGCAATCGCCTGCAGTGTCTTCAGGTCTTCGCTCACGAATGTCTCGGCCATGCCCGAGCCTTCCCGGCCCGCAAGACAAGGAAACCGGCTCGCGCCGGCGGCCTGCCCGCCCCGAGCGGTCGATCATGAAGTTGGACCCGGCAAACCGGACACGAAACGCCGTCAACCTCATGATCGGCGCGAAATGAGAGGTTCGGTCAGCGGCGGGCGGGTTTGCGGTCGGGACGCGGGCGGTCCCGTTCCGGGTCGACACCCACCTGCACGGCGAAGGCCGGGTCGACGGCCAGCAGTGGCCGGGGGCCGAACAGCGCCATCCCGGTCAGCAGCGTGTCGGTGTCGCGGCCCTGCCAGACCGGGCGGCGCTCCGGGTCCAGGTCGGCGTGCTCGCGGCGCAGCCGCCGCAGCAGCCGGCGGGCGGCGGCGCCGGTCTCCGGCACCTCGGTCAGCCACCAGGCGCCCAGCGCGGTGGCCAGGCAGCACAGCAGCAGCCCGGCGACCGAGGCCGGACCGCCGGCGGAACGCCCCTCGACCGCGCTGTCCACGAGCCGGGTCAGCCCGACCGCGGCCACCGCGAACAGCGGCACCGTGCCCAGCGCGATCCGCCGCCGCTGCGCGCGGGTGAGCAGCCACCCGTCGCGGACCAGCCGCCCGACGGTACGGCGCAGCGCCCGGCCCACGGCCGGGTCGGCGAGCACCGCCGCCCAGGTCTGCGGGTGGCGCAGCGCGGTGTGCAGGGCGCGCACCAGCGGGGGTGAGCCGGGCGGCGGCGGCCCCTGCGCGTGCAGGGTGGCGAGTTCGCCGACGTCGACCCCGCCCGCGCGGCGCAGCGCCGCCACCCCGACCTGGCAGGCCAGCAGCGCCCGGTCGGTCAGGTACGCCAGCTCGACCAGGCCGGGTGTCGCACCCCGGGTACGGTGGCCGGTCAGTTCGCGTACCGCCAGGGCGATCACGACTGCCACGGCGACCGCGCCGAGGTAGTCGAGGAGGAAGACCGGCCCGCTGACTCCCCAGAGCATGGCGGCAAGTATCTCAGGAGCCGTGGCGTACCTCGGTGTCCCAGATCTGTGACCACGGACGCCGCAGTCCCCGCGCGACGAAGATCGGCTCGCCGTTCTCGTCGTTGTCGACGTCGACCCGCTGGTCGACCCGGCCCGCCTCGGTGACCTCGGTGAACCAGGCACGCAGCGGCTCCGGGCGGGACCAGCCGACGACGATCACCACGTCGGCGTCGTCCGGCGGCCGGCCGAACGCGGCCATGCTGTTGTGCCCGGAGTACGCGCGCGGCAGGCCCCGCTGCGGCCCGTACCGGGCCAGCGCGCCGGCCTCGCCGTAGTTGCCGGTCAGCACCACCGCCCGGTCGCGCTCGGCCGGGGGCAGCGCGCGGTGCACGGCGGCGACCGAGTCGGCGAACTCGGGCCAGCCGATGGTCTCGCCCGCGTCGTAGTTGGCCGCGACCACGAACCCGGGCAGCCGGTCGGCCGGCAGCGTGGGCAGCAGCAGCACCGCGCTGCTCGCGGCTATCAGCACGACGGCGGCGACCAGCAGCGCCTGCCGGGCCCGCGCCGCACCACGTCGCGCCCACTCGACGGCCGGCACCACCCCGGCGGCGGTGAGCACCAGCAGCAGCGGCGCGTCGTAGTAGCCCTTGCCGCCGGCCACCACCACGATCGCGACCACCACCAGCCACGCCCAGGCCAGCGACCGGTACGCCGCCCAGGACGGCCGGCGCAGCAGCGCGACCAGCCCGGTGATCCACACCGGAACCGCGAGCGGGCTGATGATCAGGAACTGGAGCACCACCGCGTCGATCCGGCCGCTGTAGGAGCTGTCGCCGTCGGCGATCGACGCGGCGACGTCGAGCTGCGGGAAGCCGTGCGCTGCCTGCCACGCCGCGTACGGCACAGCGAGCAGCAGGGCGACGCCCGCACCGGCGAACACCCACCGGTCGCGCAGCAGCCGGCGCGGCCCGGCGATCAGCACACCGGCGACCAGGCCCACGCCGAGCAGGGCGGGCAGCGGCTTGTTGAGCAGGCCGATGCCGAGCGCCAGCCCGGCACCGAGCGCCCACCGGGTGTCGCCGGTGCGCAGCATCCGCACCACGCAGAGCGCGGCGGCCAGCCACACCAGCAGGTCGACGCTCGTGGTGCTGAGCAGGTGGCCCCCGGCCAGGACGATGCCCGAGGCGGCGGCGAGCACCGCCGCCGCCGTCTGGGCGGCGCGGCCGGCGCCGAACTGCCGGGCGATCGCGGCGACCAGGACCACCGCCGCGCCGCCGATGAACGCCGACGGGGTACGCAGCACCACCAGGTTGCCCGGCGCGATCGTGTCGGCCAGCCGCGCCAGCGCCGGCACGAGCGGCCCCTGGTCGACGTAGCCCCAGTCGAGGTGCCGCCCGCACAGCAGGAAGTACAGCTCGTCGCGGTGGTAGCCGTAGCGGCCGGCGAGCGACAGCAGCACGGCGGTGAGGACCGCGCCGACCGCCAGGGGCACTGCGGTACGCGGACCGGCGGGCGGCGGGCCACCGGGCGCGGCGGCCTCGCTCCGATCGACGTCGGCGACTGATTCGGCCACCTGTCCATGATGGCCCCGGCCGGTGGTCCGCCGATGCCCCGCCGCCCTCGGCCGGGTGGACGGAAACCGGTGGCCGGACGGCCGGGGCGGCGGCTAGCGTGCGCGCCGATGCTGATTCGTGACTACACCGACGCCGACTGGGACCAGGTCGGGCCGATCCTCGCCGACGTCGTCACCGCCGCCGACACGTTCCCGTACGACCCGGACTGGCCGCCGGAGACGTTGCGGGAGGTGTGGGTGGAGCGCCCGCCGGGGCGTACCTCGGTCGCGGTGGACCACGACGGCGCGGTGCGCGGCACCGCGAAGATGGGCCCGAACCGGCCCGGGCCGGGGTCGCACGTGGCGACGGCCAGTTTCATGGTCGCGGCGCACGCCCGCGGCCGGGGTGTGGGCCGGGCGCTGTGCGAGGAGGCGCTGGACTGGGCCCGCCGGCAGGGTTTCGCCGCGATGCAGTTCAACGCCGTGGTGGAGACCAACACGGCGGCCGTGGAGCTGTACCGGCGGCTCGGCTTCAGCGTGATCGGCACCGTGCCGGAGTCGTTCGCGCACCCGGCGCGGGGACGGGTGGGGCTGCACGTCATGCACCGGCGGCTGTGAGCGCGAACCGGATCTGTCGGGGGCCGGGGCTAGGTTGACCTGGACCGTCACCACCCGAGGAGCCGCCATGACCACGCTCACCGGCCGTCCGCACACCGCGCTGCTCGTCGTCGACGTGCAGAACGGTGTGGTGGGCGGCGCCCACGACCGTGACCGCGTGGTCGCCACCATCGCCGGTCTGGTCGACCGGGCCCGCGCCGCCGACGTTCCGGTGGTGTGGGTGCAGCACCGCAGCGACGACCTGCCGGCCGACAGCGAGCAGTGGCGGATCGTGCCCGAGTTGACGCCACGCGACGACGAGCCGCTGGTGCACAAGGCCTACGGCGACTCCTTCGAGGACACCGACCTGGAGCCGGTACTCGCCGCCGCCGGGGTGGGCCGGCTGGTCGTGACCGGCGCGCAGACCGACGCGTGCATCAGGTCGACGCTGCACGGCGCGTTCACCCGCGGCTACGACGCCACGCTCGTCGCCGACGCGCACACCACCGAGGACCTGTCCGCCTACGGCGCGCCGCCGCCCGCGCAGGTGATCGCCCACACCAACCTCTACTGGCGTTTCCAGACCGCGCCGGGGCATACCGCCGGCACCGTCGACGCCGCCGACGTGGACTTCGCCGCCTGACCCACCTGACCCACCTGACCTGCGGGCTCGCCGGTCGGCGTCGGAGCCCGCGCGGGCCGGCGCCGCGAACCGCACGGCCGTCGGCGCGGGCCGGGCGCGGCACGAAAACGCCTGGCCGGATCCGGCGGGTTGCTGACAGGCTGCCCGCCATGACCGCTCATGCCCTCGCCGGGGCGCTCGCCGACGAGCGCCGCCGGACCGTGTTCGCCGCGATCGTGCTCGGCGCCCGGGACGTGCCGGCCGTGGTGGCCCGCACCGGCCTGCCCGCCCGCGACGCCGCAGTGGCCGTCCGCCGTCTCACCGACGCCGGGGTGCTCGCCGACGACGAGGGCGGGCTGCGGGTCGACGCCGAGCGGCTGCGCGAGTTCGCCCGGGCCGGTGCGGCGTCCCCGGCGGTCCCGGCCGGGAACCCGCGCGAGGCGATCCTGCGCACGTTCCTGCGCGACGGCGCGCTGACCCGGCTGCCCGCGCAGCGGGGGCGCCGCCGGGTGCTGCTGGAACACATCACCGAACGCAGCTTCGAACCCGGGCGGCGCTACCCGGAGCGGGAGGTGAACGACGCGCTGCGCCGATGGTGCGAGGGCGGCGAGGCAGACCACGTGACGCTGCGCCGCTACCTGATCGACGACATGCTGCTCAGCCGCGAGCAGGGCGTCTACTGGCGGACCGGGCCGTGACCGGCTGGAGCACGCGGGCCGCGCGCCCGGACGAGCCGGACGCGACGCTGATGTTGCGCGAGTACATGGCGGAGATGGTGCGCCGCTGGTACGGCCGTCCGGAGCGGCCCGGTGAGGTGGACGCCGCGCTGGCCGAGGACCCGAGCGACGACCTGGCCCCGCCGACCGGGCTGCTGGTGCTGGCCCGCCGCGACGGCCGGCTCGCCGGGTGCGCCGGGCTCAGGTGGCAGCCGGGCTGGGCCGAACTGACCCGGGTGTACGTGCGCCCGGAGCACCGGGGCGCCGGGGGCGGTGCGGCGCTGATCGCGGCGATCGAGGCGTACGCGGCCGGCGGCGGGGCGACGCGGATCCGGCTGGACACCCGCTCCGACCTGATCGAGGCGCGTGCCCTGTACGCCCGGCACGGCTACCGGGAGATCCCCGCCTTCAGCAGCGGTCCGTACGCGCAGCACTGGTTCGAGAAGGCGCTCGCCGGCCGGGTTGACGACGCGGCGGAGGCGCGCTAAAACAGAACCAGGAACTTGAGTCACCCGGACTCAACTTGAGACCTTGGGCCAGGAGAACCGAGGAGGCAAGAGCCATGTTGATGCGTACCGACCCGTTCCGCGAGATCGACCGGATCGCCGAGCAGTTCTTCGGCACCACCGCCCGGCCCGCCGTGATGCACCTGGACGCGTACCGCGACGGTGACCACTTCTACGCGGCGTTCGACCTGCCCGGCGTGGACCCGGACAGCATCGACTGCACCGTCGAGCGCAACGTGCTGACCGTCCGCGCCGAGCGCCGCCGTCCCACCGGTGAGAACGTCGAGCTGGTCGCCGCCGAGCGTCCGATGGGCACGTTCACCCGGCAGCTGTTCCTGGGCGACACGCTCGACACCGACCGGCTGGAGGCCGGCTACGACAACGGGGTGCTGACGCTGCGCATCCCGATCGCCGAGCGCGCCAAGCCGCGCCGGATCACCGTGAGCACGCCCGCCGAGGGCAACGGCCGGCGTCAGCTCACCACCGCCTGAGCACGTCACACCGACACGCGGGGGAGGCCGGGCCACCGGCCGACCCCGCTTCGTCGTACCGGCGGATCAGCGCGCCTCGTCGCCAAACCCCCCGCCGGCTGAGAACCTTTCTCACATGCTTCGCCCCGAGGTGCTGCCCCGCGCCCGCCCCGCCGCCCTGCCCGCCGGCCCGGCCGACGTCACCCAGGCGTGGCTGCGCAACCGGCGGCTGTCCGAGCACACCCGCGACGCGTACCGCCGCGACGTCACCGGCTGGTTGACCTGGTGCGCCGAGCACGCCGTCGACCCGCTGCGGGCCACCTTCCTCGACGTCAACACCTACGGCCGAGAACTGGAGTCCACACCCCGCGGCCGCGCCGGCCGCCCGCTCACCCCGGCCACCGTCGCGCGCCGGCTGTCCGCGCTGTCGAGCTGGTACGACTTCCTCGTCAAGCTGGGCGCGGTGCCCGCCAACCCGGTGTCGGCGGCGGACCGGCCACGAGTCGACCGGGACCACTCCGCCACCGTCGGCCTCACCCCCGACGAGGTCGACGCGCTGATCGCCGCCGCCGAGGCCGACACCGGCCCGGCGGCCGCCCGCAACCAGGCCGCCGTCGCGCTGCTGGCCGACCTGGGGCTGCGGGTCGGGGAACTGGTCGCGCTCGACGTGTCCGACCTGGGCACGGAACGCGGTCACCGCAGCGTCCGCTTCGTCGGCAAGGGCGGCAAGGTACGCCGGCGCGCGCTCACCCCGGGCACCGCGTACGCGGTCGACGCCTACCTGGCCGCCCGGGCCGCCGCGCAGGGTGTCACCGTGCCGGAGCTAACCGGTCCACTGCTGATCACCGCCACCGGCGGCCGGATGGACCGGCACGCCGTGTTCCGGCTGGTGCGCCGCCTCGCGCAGCGGGCCGGGATCGCCGCGTGGGCGAAGTTGTCGCCGCACTCGCTGCGCCACGCGTTCGCCACCACGGCGCGCTCGGAGGGGGTGCCGCTGGAGGACGTACAGGACGCGATGGGGCACGCCGATCCGCGTACCACCCGCCGCTACGACCGGGACCGGCACAACCTGGACCGCGATCCGGCGTACGCGATCTGGGCGGCCCGGGCCCGCCGCCGCGGCTGACCGCCACCAGCCGCGCAGCGGGCCGCGGAGCACTGCGGCCCGCTGCGCCGACCGGTCAGCCCTGGGGGCGGGGGCAGAGGCAGAACGGCTGCCCGACCGGGTCGATCAGCACGGTCCACCGCTCGCCGCCGGGCTGGAAGTCGGGCCGGGTCGCGCCGGCCGCCACCAGGTCCTTCTCCGCGACCGCCACGTCGTCGACGTAGAGGTCGAGGTGGTAACGCTTGTTGCCGCTCTCGTCCGGCCATGCCGGCGGCGTGTACCCGGGCACCAGGCCGAACCCGATCGCCGGACCGTCCTTGACGATCATGGCGTACTCGGCCTCGCTGTGGGTTATCTCCCACCCCAGCGCCTTGGCGTAGAAGGCGGCGTGCGCGGCCGGGTCGGAGCTGTCGATACTGATCATGGCGATGTCGGCGTGAGCTGTCATGCGGACAGTCTGCCGCCGATGCCCGCCATTTGCTGTCCGGTACGAGCGCGCGTCGCAACCGGCTGCGCGTCACCGTCCGGTTGCCTACCGTCGACAGTGATGGGCAGGCAGCGGGAGTGGCACCACACGGCCCGGCGTCGCCGGCCGCTACGCGCGGGCGTGCTGATCGCCGGTCTCGGCGTGGGCACCTGCCTGATCGGGGTGGCCGGGCTGGCGGCGTGGAACGCGCAGGTGGTGCTCCAGGCCGACGGGCCCGTGCGGGAGACCGCCGACGGGTTCTTCCGCGACGTCGCGGCCGGCGACACCGACGCGGCGTACGAGCGGCTGTGCGCCGAGGCCCGCGGCAAGTGGAGCCGTACCGGCTTCGGGAGCTGGGTGCGGACCCCGCCCCAGGTGAGCGGCTACGAGATCGTCGACGTGTCGGTGGCGACCCGGTCCGGCAAGCCGACGGGGACGGTGATCGTGCGGATCAACCGCGACGGCGGTGGCAGCGAGGAACGTGAGTTGCCGGTCGTGCCGGAGGGCGGGTCGTGGCGGGTGTGCGGGGATCCCTTCTGAGGCTCAGGCACGCGGGCCGAGGTCGCCCGAGCGGTAGTGGCGCCGGCACAGCACCTGGTAGCGCACGTCGGCGGTGTCCACGGTGTCGCCGATGACCACCTGCGCGCCCTCGCGGACCACCCGGCCGCCGACCACACGGGCGTTGAGCAGCCCTTCCCGGCCGCACCAGCACAGCACCTCGACCTGGATGCGGGCCACCTCGTCGGCCAGCTCGAACAGCCGCTGCGCGGCCGGGAACAGGCAGGAGCGGAAGTCGGTGGCCAGGCCGAAGGCGTAGACGTCGACGTCGAACCGGTCGACCAGCTCGGCCATCTGCTCGATGTGTTCGAGGTTGTAGAACGAGGCCTCGTCGCAGATCAGGTAGTCCACCCGTACCCCCTCGGCCCACGCGTCGCGGACCAGGACGCGCAGGTCGAGGTCGTCGGTGACCTCGACGGCCTCGTGGGCCAGGCCGATGCGGGTGGTGACCTGCGGGCCCAGCGAGCGGTCGATGCGGGTGGTGACCAGGCCGCGGCGGCCCTGCCGGGCGTGGTTGTGGTTCATCTGCAACGCCATGGTGGACTTGCCGCAGTCCATCGGCCCCCAGAAGAACTTGAGCGCGGCGGCGTGCAGCGGCCGGCCGTCGACGCCGCGGGCGGCGGCGCAGCCGGAGGCTCGGTCGTCGCCGGGCCCCGGCAGGGGGCGGGCCAGGCAGGTCGGGGCGGCGTCGTCGGTCACGTCGGGGCAGCCTAGTCCATCGACGCCGCCTGATCCGGTCCGCGATGATCCACAGGTCGGGGCGCGGGGGTCAGAGCACCCGGGGCGGGGTGTTGCCGGCGGCGATGATGGCCCGGCGCATCGGCACGGCGGCCAGCAGCGCGAAGCCGACCACGAAGAAGATCAGCAGCGATACCAGGCCCACCCGGTACGACGAGGTCAGCTGGAAGACCAGGCCGAACGCCAGCGGGCCGAGCCAACTGGTGCCCTTGTCGCTGATCTCGTAGAAGCCGTAGTACTCGCCCTCCTTGCCGGCGGGGATGAGCTGGCTGAACAGCGACCGGCTCAGCGCCTGGCTGCCGCCGAGGACCAGGCCGATGCAGCCGCCGAGGATCATGAACGGCACGGGCGCCTCGGCCGGCAGCCGGAACGCGGCGATGATCACACCGGTCCAGAGCACCAGCGACAGCAGCACGGTCTTCCAGGCGCCGATGCGCTTGGCGAGCGCGCCGAGGGCGAGCGCGCCGCCGAAGGCCAGGAACTGCACCAGCAGGATGGTCACGATCAGCGTGCTCTGTTCCAGCCGCAGTTCCTCGGTGCCGTACTGGCTGGCCAGGGTGATGACGGTCTGGATGCCGTCGTTGAAGACCAGGAACGCGAGCAGGAAGTACAGCGTCAGCGGGTACGCCTTGATCTCGCGCAGGGTGCGCCCGAGCTGCCGGAACCCGTCGGTGAGCACGTTGCCGCCCGCCTGCAGGGCCGCGGCGGTGGGGTGTTCGCGCAGCCAGCGCAGCGGGACCAGGGTGAACGCGGCCCACCACACGCCGGCCGACACGATCGACCAGCGGGCCAGGTCCAGCGTGCGCTGGGCGTTGCCCTCCTCGCTGAGCATGGTGACCGCGACCAGGTTCAGCGCGAGCAGCAGACCGCCGCCGAGGTAGCCGATGGCCCAGCCGCGGCTGGAGATGCCGTCGCGTTCGTCCGGCCCGCCGAGTTGCGGCAGGAACGAGTTGTAGACGACCACGGCGGCGCCGAAGGAGATGTTCGCGATCAGGAACAGCGCGCCGCCGAGCAGGTAGCGCTCGCCGGTGACGAACGCGAACGCGATGGTCGCGCCGGCGCCGGTGAACGCGGCGCCGGCCAGCAGCCGCTTCTTGTGCGCCGACCGGTCGGCGATCGCGCCGATCACCGGCAGCACGAACACGGTGAGGAAGACCGACAGCGAGATCAGGTACGGGTAGAACGAGCCGGCGGCCACCTTGATGCCCAGCGGGTACACGGCCCCGTCGCAGCTGTCCGCGCCCAGTTCGCAGCCGGCGGCGAGTTCGGTGACGGTGGTCAGGAACGGCCCGAGGAAGACCGTGATGACTGTGGTCTGGAACGCGGAGTTCGCCCAGTCGTAGAAGTACCAGCCGGTGCGCTCGCGGCGGGTGCTGCCCGGTCCGGCGGGGCCGGCGACGGCGGGGGTGACCGTATCGGCCATCGGGGGTCGTCCTCGGGGGCTCAGGCGGCCCAGTGGCCGCGACTGCGATAGACGTCACGGAGCACGCTGACGTGATCGGTCATGATGCCATCCACACCAAGATCAAGTAAGTGGTGCATCTGGGCGGGTTCGTCGATCGTCCAGACGTGCACCTGCAACCCGATCCGGTGGCAGTACGCGAGGAACCGCCGGTCCACCACCGGCACCCGGCCGAAGGAGACCGGCACCTGCGCGGCGACCACGGACGGGGGCAGCCGCAGCGGCCGTCCGTGCAGCGAGGCCAGCCGCAGCCGGGCCACGCCGCGCATGCCGAGGCTGGTGGCGGCCTTCGGCCCGGCCAGTGCCCGCATCCGGGCCAGCCGGGCGTCGCTGAACGAGGCGAGCAGCACCCGCTCACCCGCGCCCGCCCGGGTGACAGTGGCGACTGTGGGTTCCACGCCGCCGTCGGACTTCACGTCGATGTTGAACCGCACCTGCGGCCACGCGCCGAGCACCTCGTCCAGGCGGGGGACCAGCGCGGCGCCGCCGACGCGTACCGAGGACAAGTCGGCCCACCGCAGGTCCGCGATGCGGCCCGGCTCGCCGGTGACCCGGCGCAGCGTCGGGTCGTGGAAGACCACCGGTACCCCGTCGGCGGTGGCGTGCACGTCGGTCTCCACGTACCGGTAGCCGAGGGCGACGGCACGGGCGAACGCGGCGGCGGTGTTCTCGTCGCCGTCGGCCGCGCCGCCGCGGTGGGCGAACGCCAGCGGGGCGGGCGCGTCGAGGTAGCCGTGACGGGGCTGCACGCGGGCAGTATGCCCGGCGTGGGTGGGGCACACATGGCCGGGCGGTGAAATTACCTATCGTTCCCTTAAGTGGCTAGGATAGGGTGCGATGAGTAACGACATGTACTCGGTGGAGCAGGTCGCGGACCTGCTCGGCCTGCACGTGCGCACCGTGCGCGGCTACATCCGCTCCGGCCGGCTGCGGGCCACGCGGATCGGCAAGCAGTACCGGATCGCCCGCGCGGACCTGGACGCGCTGACCGGCCGGCCCGCGTCGCCCTCGGCGCCGGGGGCGGAGGTGTCGAGCGTCGTGCGCCTCGACGGCGTCGACCGGGCCGCCGCCGACCGGCTCGGCACGCTGGTGCTGGCCGGTGTGAACACCCACCACGACCCGGACCGTCCGCTGCGCGTGCAGACGGTCCACGACGAGGAGCGGCACCGCATGACCATCGTGATCCTGGGCGACCTGACCGCCACCGCCGACCTGCTGCGCCTGCTCGACGGGGTGCTCGACGGCGGCAACGGCCTGCTCGGCGGCGGGGAGCACGGCCGTGGCTGACCTGATGCAGGAGCGCGCCGGCGTGCCGGTGCTGGTCTGCGACCCGGACGGCCCGCCGATCGCCACCGAACGCGACGCGCTGGACCTGATCGGCGCGGCGTTCCTCGGCGCGACAGTGGTGGCGGTGCCGGCCGACCGGCTCGACCCCGGCTTCTTCACGCTCGGCACCCGCTTCGCCGGTGAGGTGATGCAGAAGTTCGTCAACTACCGGCTGCGCCTGGCGATCGTCGGCGACATCTCCGCGCATCTGGAGCGCAGCGGCGCGCTGCGCGCCCTGGTGGCCGAGTCGAACCGGCACGACCAGGTGTGGTTCGTCCCCGACCTGACCGCCCTCGACGACCGCCTGCGCGCCACCCC
>NZ_RCVK01000309.1:0-23711 GCF_003667485.1 Micromonospora sp. BL1 | reverse complement strand
CCCCCCGCCCGTCCTACGACGACGCCACCTGACGCCCTCTCTTTCGCCGTCGATCATGAAGTTGACGGCGCGACACGCCGGTCCGGCGACCGTCAACCTCATGATCGACGCCTGGAACGGGACCGCCCCCTCCCGCGTGCGGCGGGAAGGGGCGGTGGGGAGTGCGGGTGAGGTCAGCGGCCTGCTGGCTTGAGGCCCAGGGGCTTGCCGAGGAGGGACTCGCGGCGGACGGCGAGGCGGTCGGCGACCTGGAACAGGGCCTTCGCGGCCGGCGCGTCCGGCTGCGCCAGCACGATCGGCTGACCGGCGTCGCCGCCCTCGCGTACCCGGGTGTCCAGCGGGATCTGTCCCAGCACCGGCACCTGCGCGCCGATGGTCCGGGTCAGCGACTCGGCCACCGCCGCGCCGCCACCGGCCCCGAAGACCTCCATCCGGGAGCCGTCCGGCATCTCCAGCCAGGACATGTTCTCGATGACGCCGACCACCCGCTGGTGGGTCTGCAACGAGATCGCACCGGCCCGCTCGGCCACCTCGGCGGCGGCCGCTTGCGGCGTGGTGACGACCAGGATCTCCGCGTTCGGCAGCAACTGGGCCACCGAGATCGCGATGTCGCCGGTGCCCGGCGGCAGGTCGAGCAGGAGGACGTCCAGGTCACCCCAGTAGACGTCGGCGAGGAACTGCTGGAGCGCCCGGTGCAGCATCGGCCCGCGCCAGACCACGGCGGCGTTGCCGGGGGTGAACATGCCGATCGAGATGACCTTCACGCCGTGCGACTGCGGCGGCATGATCATGTCCTCGACGCGGGTCGGCGCGCCGTCCGCGCCGAGCATCCGGGGCACCGAGTGGCCGTAGATGTCCGCGTCCACCACACCCACCGACAGGCCACGGGACGCGAGTGCGGCGGCCAGGTTGACGGTGACGCTGGACTTGCCGACACCGCCCTTGCCGCTGGCGACCGCGTAGACCCGGGTCCGCGAGCCCGGCTGGGCGAACGGGATCACCGGCTCGGCGGTGGCACCGCCACCGCGCAGCTTCGACTGGAGCTCCTGGCGCTGCTCCGGGCTCATCACCCCGAAGATGATCTCCACACCGCTCACGCCGGGTACCGCGCCCACGGCGGCGGTGATGTCACTGCGCAGCTTGTCCTTCAGCGGGCAGCCGGCCACGGTGAGCAGCAGCTCCACCCGGACCACGCCGTCCTCGTCCCGCTCGGCGGACTGGACCATGCCGAGTTCGGTGATCGGCCGGCGGATCTCCGGGTCGTTGACGGTGGCCAGGGCGGCCTGGATCGCGTCGGAGACGGTGCTGACGGGTGCAGACATGCCCGCAATGCTACGTCGCGGGTCATCGGCCACCGCCGCTGGCGGCGGCGGTGTGAGCGATTCGATGACCGCTCAACCCTCGTAGCGGCCGCCCCGGGCGTAGTCGCCGTCCAGCTCGTCCCGGGGCTCGTCCAGCCGCTCGCCGCCGGCCGCCCGCCGGGCCCCCCGCTCCTGCTGCCGCCGTTCCAGCTTGCGCCGCCGCTCGGCCGCCTCGTCCAGCTCCTCACCGAGCCGGCTCAGCTCGGAACGGAGGAAGTCCCGGGTGGCCACCTCACCCATGGCGATCCGCAACGCGGCGATCTCCCGGGCCAGGTACTCCGTGTCGGCCTTCTGCATGGTCGCCCGCCGCCGGTCCTCCTCCATCGCGATCCGGTCCCGGTCCGCCTGCCGGTTCTGCGCGAGCAGGATCAACGGCGCCGCGTACGACGCCTGGAGCGAGAGGATCAAGGTCAGGAACGTGAAGGTGTACGGGTCGAAGCGCAGATTCGCCGGGGCCAGCGTGTTCCACAGGAACCACGCCACCAGGATCAGCGTCATGTAGACGAGGAAGTTCGCCGTACCCATGCCCCGGGCGATGCCCTCGGCCCAGCGGCCGAACGTCTCCGCGTCGACCCGGGGCAGTTGCAGGTTCCGCGGGGCGCGCGGCTGGTCCAGCCGGTCGCCTCGTCGCTGATCACTCATCGTCGCCGTCCATGGTGCCGTCGTCGGTGGCGGACGAGGGGAATGCCGCGTCCCGGTCCCGCCAGTCCCGCGGCAGGGAATGGTCCAGCACGTCGTCCACCGTCACCGCGCCGACGAGCCGGTTGTTCCGGTCCACCACCGGCATGCCGACCATGTCGTAGGTGGCCATCCGGCGGGTGATCTCGGGCAGCGGCGTCGACGCCCGCAGCGGGTCGATGTCGTTGACCACGATGCCGCCGAGCAGATCCGCCGGAGGCTCGCGGAGCAACCGCTGGAAGTGCACCATACCCAGGTAGCGGCCGGTGGGCGTGGTCAGCGGGGCACGGGCCACGAAGACCTGGGCGGCCACCGTGGGGGACAGCTGCGCCTCGCGGATCCGGGCCAGCGCCTCGGCCACCGTGGCGTCCGGCGGCAGGATCACCGGCTCCGAGGTCATCACGCTGCCGGCGGTGCCGGACGCGTAGCGCAGCAACTGGCGTACCGGGTCGGCCTCGTCCGGCTCCATCAGGTCGAGCAGCACGTCCTGTTCCGGCGGGGGCAGCTCGTTGAGCAGGTCGGCGGCGTCGTCCGGCTCCATCTCCTCCAGCACGTCGGCGGCGCGCTGACGGTCCAGCGCGGCCAGGATCTCCACCTGGTCGTGCTCGGGCAGCTCACTGAGCACGTCGGCCAGACGTTCGTCGTCGAGCGCGGCGGCCACCTCGTTGCGCCGGGCGTCGGGCAGGTCCTGGAGGGCGTTGGCGAGGTCGGCCGGGCGCAGGTCCTCCAGGACGGCGAGCAGGTTCGCCGTACCCCGGTTGTCGCCGACCGCGCCCAGGCCGTGCACCCGGTCCCACTCGACCTGGTGGAGGTGGCCGCGCCGGGTGAGCCGGCCGGTGTGCTCGCGGACGGCGACGCGGCCCAGCGTCCACTCGCCGCCGCGGCTGCACTCCATGGCCACGTCCACCACGGAACCGGCCTGCCCGCCTTCGACCTGGACCCGGCGGTCGAGCAGTTCCTGGAGCACCAGCAGCTCGTTCGGGCGCTTCTCGAAGCGGCGCAGGTTGAGAGTGCCGCTGCCGAGCACGACGCCGTCCGGATCGATGGAGGTGATCCGGTTGATGGACAGGAAGATGCGCCGCCGCATCGGCATCTCGGCGACCAGGCCGACCACCTCCGGCGGTCGCTGGGTCGCGCGCATCCGGGCCACCGCGTCGCGGACGCGGCCGACCTGGTCGCCGTTCGGGTCGAAAACGGCGACTCCGGCGAGTCGAGCGAGGTAGACCCGGTTCGGCGTGCTCACGGCCACCAGCCTAAGGGCCTAGTCTCTAACAACATGTCGACCTTGGGCTACGAGATCGTGGACGTCTTCACCGACCGCCCGTTCGCCGGCAACCCGCTGGCCGTGGTGTTCGGCGCGGAAGGGCTGGCCACCGAGCAGATGCAGGCGCTCGCGCTGGAGTTCAACCTGTCCGAGACGGTCTTCGTGCTCCCGCCGACACAGGTGGGCGCCACCTACCGGGCCCGGATCTTCACCCCGGCCGACGAGCTGCCGTTCGCCGGGCACCCGAGCGTCGGCGCCGCCGTTACCGCGAGCCGCCGCGGCGTCTTCGGCGCGGGCCGGGTCACCCAGGAGTGCGGCGCCGGCGTCCTGCCGATCGAGGTGACCGCCACCGGCGCGACGCTCACCGGCGGCACGCCCACGCTCGGCCCGGAACTCGACCCGGAGCCGCTGCTGGAGATGGTCGGCCTCACCGGCCCCGACCACGTCGGCCCGCCACCGCGGGTCGCCGGGTGCGGCCTCGAATTCCCTTATCTTCCGGTACGCCCGGACGCGGTGGCCCGGGCACGGTTGAACACGACGGCGGCGCAGCGGTACGGAGTGGAGCACGTCAGCCTCTTCTCCTGGGAGCCCGGTTCGCAAACCGCGCACGCCCGGGTCTTCGTGCCGGGACTCGGTGTACCGGAGGACCCGGCGACCGGCTCCGCCGCCCTGGGACTGGGCGTGTGGCTGGTCGCCAGCGGCCTGCTCCCCGGCGAGGGGCGCTCCACGTACACGGTCCGGCAGGGCATCGAGATCAACCGCCCGTCGACGCTCGACTGCACGGTGACCGCGTCCGGCGGCCTGGCGATGGGCGCGACAGTGTCCGGCCAGGTCATGCCGGTGGCCCGGGGCGAGATCACCGTTCCCCCGTTCATCGGCTGACCGCGGCCCGGGGCGGGATGGGGGAGGATGGCGGGGTGAGCGACGAGGTGGACGAGCGGGTGACGCCGCCCCTGGTGGACGAGGCGGTGAAGAAGGCCGCCGTGTGCTGGGTGAGCACCGGCGGCCCGGCGTACGCGCTGTGGTGCCTGCCGCTGGAGGGCACCCTGCTCGTGGTCACCGGTCCCGGCGAGCAGACCGCACCCGGGCTGGCCGACAGCGACACGGCCGACGTGACGCTGCGCGGCGACCACGGCGGGCGGATCGTCACCTGGCCGGCGCGGGTGACCCGGCTGCGACCGGGCACCGAGGAGTGGGACACCGTCGCGCCGCTGGTCGCGGCGAAGCGGCTCAACGCCTCCGGCTCCGCCGCCGAGCTGGTGCAGCGGTGGGCGGCGCAGGGGTGCGCGCTCAACCGGCTCACGCCCGCCGGCACCGCCGTGAGCGGCGCCGACCTGCCGGACGGCTCGCTGAGCGAGCAGCCCCGCCCGACCCCCGTGGTACGGGCCGTCCGCAAGCCGTTCCGCCTGCACCGCGTCCGCCGCCGCTGACCGCGAACCCGTCGGCGCCAGGCGGTCGACGCCATGCGGATCGGTCGCCGTCGGCGGAGTCGGTCCAGCCCGACGGGCCGGCCGCGTTCGACGAGCCGGGTCAGGCCACCGGGACCGGGTCGAGCAGGTCGAGCACCTCTGTCAGCGAGGTGAGCGACGGCCCGTCGAACCCGTGGTCGGCGTTGAGGACCACGTGGTCGGCGAGATCCGGCGCGGCCAGCCGGACCGCGCTCAGCCCCGCCCGCTCCGCGCCGGTGAGTTCCTGGCTGTCGCCGTCGCCGACGTAGAGGCAGTCGGCCGGGGCCTGGCCGAGCCGGTAACACGCGGCCAGGTAGAGCGCCGGGTCCGGCTTGCAGCGTCCGAGGCGTACCGAGAAGACATGGGCGTCCAGCAGCGGCGCGACGGCGAGCTGCGGCAGGAACGCCGGTAGTTCGTGCGTGCAGTCGCTGACCAGCCCGGTGCGTACGCCCCGGTGGCGCAACGCGGCCAGCACCGGCACCGCCTCGGCACGCAGCCGGGTGTCGGCGCGTACCGCCCGGTGCCGGGTGGCGACGGCGGCGCGTACCGCCGCGTCGGACGGGTGGACGCCGAGCCGGGCGCACACCCAGCGCATCGTCGACTCGGCGTTCCCGAAGGATCCGCTCGCCCGTTCGTAGAAGCTGCCGTTCAACACCTCCACCAGCGCCTCGGCGGAGCAGCCGAGCAGGTCGGCGGTGGCGTGGTGGGCGGCTCCGCGCCGTACGCCGTGGGTGAGGGTGCCGAAGAAGTCGAACAGCACCGCCTGGAACCTGGGCATGAGGGAACGCCTCCGGACGTCGAGGGGGAGGATCGCCGGGACGCGCATGATCGTAACGGAGTGCTGACGTTCCGTGTCTGTCGGGTGCCCGTGTGAGGATTACCGTTCGTGCCGACCGTTCCGCACCGCCCGCCGCTCGACGCGTTGACGGTGGGCGCGCTCGTCCTGGCCGTCGCCTCGGTCTCGTCCTCGGCGCCGCTCGTGGCGTTCGCCGCCGCGTCGGCGCTGGCGGTGGCGTTCTGGCGTACCGCGTTGTCGGTGGCCGTCCTCGGGCCGGTCGCGTTGACCAGGCGGCGCGCCGAACTCCGCGCGCTGACCGTCGGGCCGGGCCGGCGCGAAGGGCTCTACTGCGTACTCTCCGGGGTCGCCCTGGCCGCCCACTTCGCCACCTGGATGCCGAGCGCGCAGCTCACCTCGGTGGCGGCCGCGACCGCGCTCGGCGCGACGCAGCCGGTGTGGCAGGGGCTGATCGCCCGCGGGCAGGGACGGCGGCTGCCGACGGCGGTGTGGGCCGGCATCGCGGTGGCGGTGCTCGGCGCGGTGCTCGCCACCGGCGCCGACTTCGGCGTCTCCGGCCGGGCGTTCGCCGGTGACCTGCTCGCGGTCGTCGGCGGCCTGTTCGCGGCCGTCTACACCGCGTTCGGCGAGCGGGCCCGGGCCAGCATCAGCACCACCACCTACACCACCGTCTGCTACGGCGTCTGCGCGGCGATCCTGCTCGTGGTGTGCCTGGTCGGCGGGGTACGCCTGCACGGCTTCGACGGCGCGACCTGGCTGGCGATCCTCGGCCTGGTGGCGGGCGCCCAGCTGCTCGGCCACTCGATGTTCAACTACGCGCTGCACCGGGTCTCCGCGACCACCGTCAGCGTGCTGATCCTGCTGGAGGCGCCGGGCGCGGCGCTGATCGGCTGGGTGTGGCTGGGGCAGTTGCCCCGGCCGCTGGCGCTGCCGGGCCTGGCGCTGCTGCTGGCCGGCGTGGCGGTGGTGGTGCTCGGCGGCGCGCGGGCCGGCCGCCGCGCCGCGCCGGTCGCGGCACCGGCCGACCCGACGCCGCTCGGCGACTGAACGGCGCGGCCCTCGCGCGTGAGCGCGGCCGTCGAGCATCAGCGGGCCGCCGCGCCGGTCGGGGCGAAGTCGCGCCGTTCCGGCCACCGGGCCGTCCGGTTTGCACGAAAGTGCTCAGGGTGGGGTCGGACCGGGACGACGCGGCGGAGGCGGGCACCGTCGTCACGCCCTCGGCCGAGTTCCCGCCGCTCGGCGACGAGGAACGGGCCGCGCTCGGCCGGATCGGTGAGCGCTGGCGCGGCCCGCGCCGCGCCGACGACCTGCCGGTCGACCCGGCGCTCGGGCGGCACGACCACCACCCGGCGCCCACCCGGTTCGGCCGGCTCGCGCCGATCGACATGTTCACCGTGGCGCAGCCGGACGAGCTGGTCGCCACCGGCGCCGCCGACCTGCCCGCCGACCGGGCCGGCCGGGCCGCCACCCGGCTGCGCCGGGCTCTGATCGGGCCGCCGCTGTCCAGCGCGTCGGTGCTCTACGAGCGGATGCGCAAGCTGGTCGCGCTGCCGGTGCTCTCCTCGGACCTGCTCAGTTCCGTGGCGTACGGGCCGGAGGCGATGCTCGTGGTGCTGGTGCTGGCCGGGAGCGCCGCGCTCGGGCTGGCCCTGCCGCTGGCCGCCGTGCTGGTGGTGCTGATGGTCGCCGTCGGCCTCTCCTACCGGCAGACCATCCCGGCCTACCCGCACGGCGCGGGCTCCTACATCGTCGCGGGCGACAACCTCGGGCGTACGCCGGGACTCGCCGCCGCGGCCGGGCTGATGCTCGACTACGTGCTGACCGTGTCCGTGTCGGTGGCGGCCGGGGTGCACGCGGTCACCTCGGCGCTACCCGGGCTCAGCCCGTGGGCGGTGCCGCTCGGGGTGCTGGTGATCGTCGTGCTGCTCGCCGGCAACCTGCGCGGCGTACGCACCGCCGGGAACATCTTCGTGCTGCCCACGTACGCCTTCGTGGTGGTGCTGGTCGCGGTGCTGGCGGTCGGGTACGCGAAGGCCGCGGCGCGGGGTTTCGCGCCGGTGCCGCCGCCTTCGGTGCCCGCCGCCGAGGGCCTGGGCCTGCTGCTGGTGCTGCGGGCGTTCTCCTCCGGTGCGGTGTCGATGACCGGCATCGAGGCGGTCTCCAACGCGGTGCCCGCGTTCCGTCCGACCGAGTGGCGCAACGCCCGCACCACGCTCGGCTGGATGGTCGCCATGCTGGTCACGCTGTTCGCCGGCCTGGTCGGGCTGATCCACCTCGACGGCCTGGTGCCCCGGGCGGACGAGACGCTGCTGTCCCAGCTCGGCCGGGTGACGTTCCCGACCGGGCCCTGGTACGCGATCCTCCAGGCCACCACCGCGTTGATCCTGCTGCTGGCCGCGAACACGGCGTTCAACGACTTCCCCCGGCTGCTGTTCTTCATGGCCCGGGACGGGTACGCGCCGCGCCGGTTCCTGCACATGGGCGACCGGCTGGCGTTCAGCAACGGGCTGGTGGCGCTGGCGCTGACCGCCGCGGTGGTGTTCGTGGCGTTCGGCGGGCACACCGAGCGGCTGATCCCGCTCTACGCGGTGGGCGTGTTCCTCGCCTTCACGCTGTCCCAGACCGGGATGGTGGTGCACTGGCGGCGCCGCCGGGGACCGGGATGGCGCCGCCGGCTCGCGGTCAACGCGGTCGGCGCGGCGCTGTCCGGGCTGGTGCTGCTGACCGCGGCGGTCGCCAAGTTCACCGAGGGCGCCTGGGTGGTGGTGCTCGCCGTGCCGCTGCTGGTGCTGCTGTTCCGCCGGATCCACGGGCACTACGCCCGGCTGCACCACGCGCTGGCGCTGCATCCGCCGCCACCCGCGCCGCCCGCCGAGGGCGACGAGCTGCCCCAGCAGGTACGCCACCTGGTGGTCGTGCCGGTGGCCCGGCTGAACCGGGCGTCGCTGCGCGCGCTGGCGTACGCGACGTCACTCGGGCGGCCGACGCTCGCCGTGCACCTCGCGCCGGAGGAGGCCGAGGCGGACCGGTTCCGCGAGCAGTGGCGGGCCTGGGGCGACCACCTGCGGCTGGAGACGATCGTGTCGCCGTACCGGTCGGTGATCGGGCCGCTGGCGCACTACCTGGAGGCGCTGCACGCCGCGAGCCCGGACCTGACGCTCACCGTGATCGTGCCGGAGGTGGTGCTGCGCCGGCGGCGGTACCGGCTGCTGCACAGCCGCGCCGAGCAGCGGCTGCGGGCCGCGTTGCGCGCGCTGCCGGGTGTGGTGGTCACGAGCGTCCCGGTGCACGTGTCGCGGTGACGCTCAGACGTCGCGTACCTCAAGCACCCGGGTGACGGGCGCGGCGTCGCCCAGCTCGGCGCGCAGCGCGACGCGGTCCGGGTCGACCAGGAACGCGTCGAGCCCGGCGCGGGCGGCGAACCGGATCACGTGCACCTCGGTCTCCCCGTCCCCGGTGCGCAGACGGCGTTCCAGCCGGCCGCCGTGCCGGCCGAGCAGCGCCAGCACGGCGTCCTCGTAGCGCCGCCCGGCGTCCACGTCGGCGCTCAGGTCGACGAGCGCGACCAGCAGGACTTCTCGCTCCGCGGTCATGTGTCCCCCCGGTGTCGTCAGGCGTCGACGCCGACCGCTTTCGCGCTGGCCGTCCAGAGCCGGGCGGCCAGCGCCGGGTCGGCCGCCTTGGGCCGGGGCCGGTGCGGCTTGCGGTCGGCGTAGTAGCCGCCGTCGGTCAGCCGGGACGGGTCCTGGCAGGCGAGCCAGACCAGCGTCTGCGCACCCTTCTCCGGGCTGCGGAACGGCAGCAGCCGCATGCCGAGCGCCACAATCCGGCTCTCGTTGCCGAAGCGGGTACGCACCACGCCGGGGTGGAACACGTGCGCCGGCACGTCCGGCCAGCGCCGGGCCGCCTCGGCGGTGAACAGGATGTTCGCCTGCTTGCTGGTGCCGTACGCGCGGAACGGCCGGTACGAGCGCAGCGCGGCGTTGAGGTCGTCCGGGTCGAGCACGCCGCTGCGGTGCGCGTCCGAGCCGGTCACCACCATCCGCCGGATCCGGTCTCGCAGCAGGTTGCTGAGCAGGAACGGGGCGAGGTGGTTGGCCTGCATGCTCAGTTCGAAACCGTCGACCGTGGTGATCGGTTCCAGCACGATCGCGCCCGCGTTGTTGGCGAGCACGTCGATCCGGTCGTACCGCTCGCGCAGCCGTTCGGCGAGCCCGCGTACGTCGTCGAGCACCGCGAAGTCGGCGCGGAACAGCTCCGGCTGCTCGCCGCAGCACTCGCGGACCCGCTCGCCCGCGGCGCGCAGCCGGGCCGGGTCGCGGCCCACCAGCACCACCTGGTCACCGCGGCGCGCCAGCTCCTCCGCGGCGGCCAGGCCGATGCCGGAGCTCGCCCCGGTCAGCACCACGATCCGACGCTCAGTGAGATCTTCCACAGGTCCATTCACCCCGGTCACGGCACGAGGTTACCGTGGCGTCACCACGCCCTTTGGGATCGTTAAGTTCTCGAAATCCACCGCTGCGCCGGCACCCGCGCCGGACGCTGGAAGGAGCGCACCCATGACCGCTGTCGGTCGTCCCCGCCGATCCTGCCTGGCGGTGCCCGGCTCCAGCGTCAAGATGCTCGGCAAGGCCCAGGGCCTCCCCGCCGACCAGGTCTTCCTGGACCTGGAGGACGCGGTCGCGCCGCTGGCCAAGCCGGACGCGCGCAAGAACATCGTGGCGACGCTGAACGAGGGCGACTGGGCCGGCAAGACCCGGGTGGTCCGGGTGAACGACCTGACCACGCCGTGGACCTACCGGGACGTCATCGAGGTGGTCGAGGGCGCCGGGGCGAACCTGGACTGCATCATGCTGCCGAAGGTGCAGAACGCCGAGCAGGTGCACTGGCTGGACCTGCTGCTCACCCAGATCGAGAAGACGCTCGGCCTGGAGGTGGGCCGGATCGGCATCGAGGCGCAGATCGAGAACGCGGCCGGGCTGGTGAACGTGGACGCCATCGCCGGCGCCTCGCCCCGGATCGAGACGATCATCTTCGGCCCGGCCGACTTCATGGCCTCGATCAACATGAAGTCGCTGGTGGTAGGTGCGCTGATCCCGGACTACCCGGGCGACCCGTACCACTACATCCTCATGCGCATCCTGATGGCCGCGCGGATGCACGACAAGCAGGCCATCGACGGCCCGTTCCTGCAGATCCGGGACGTGGACGCGTTCCGCGAGGTGGCGAAGCGCTCGGCGGCGCTGGGCTTCGACGGCAAGTGGGTGCTGCACCCCGGCCAGATCGACGCCGCGAACGAGGTCTACTCCCCGGCGCAGGCCGACTACGACCACGCCGAGCTGATCCTCGACGCGTACGACTACTACACGTCGGAGGCGGGCGGGAAGCTCGGCGCGGTGATGCTCGGCGACGAGATGATCGACGAGGCGTCCCGCAAGATGGCGCTGGTGATCGCCGCGAAGGGCCGGGCCGCCGGCATGTCCCGTACCTCCACGTTCACGCCGCCCGCGTCCTGACCGCGCGCCGGGCCGCCTCCCTGCCGGGGGCGGCCCGATCGCGTCAGTAGCCGCTGGTGCTGCTGGTGCTGCTGGCGCCGACCGCGATCACGATCATCACGATGTAGAAGGTGATCACGGCGAGCATCAGTGCGGTCATGATCCAGCCCACGATGATGCCCGCCAGGGCCATGCCGTCGCCCTCTTCACCGGTCTCCCGGATCTGCTTGCGGGCGACATGGCCCATGATCGCGCCGATCGGCGCGGTGATGCCGCACGAGGCGAAGCCGACCAGCGACAGCACCAGCGCCACGATGGCGAGCGTGTTCGTGCGGGACGCTGGCATGGCGTAGCCGGGATAGGCGCCGGGCGGGGGATAGGCACCCGGATAGCCGGGCATCGGCGCCGCGTACTGCTCGCCGCCGGGCGGGGGATAGGGCGACTTCGCTCCCGCGTACGGGTCGGCGCCCGGTGCGTACGGGTCCGCGACCGGCGCGTACGGGTCGGCCGGACCCGGCTGACCCGGCACGGCCGGCGGGCTCGACTGCGGTCCGGCAGCCAACGGATCCTGCCAGCCACCGGACGGTGGGGGATAGGTCATCTGATCATCTCCAGGTACGTGGTCGCGCTCAGGGTAGCCATCCGGTGCGCGACACGGACGTCCCCTTTCCGGCCACCGCGTTGCCCGTGAGGTCGGCACCGGGCAGGATCCTCGGCATGGCACTTGACGCGCGTGGGGGTCGGTCGCGACGGGACATGAGCCGGCCGGGGTCGGTGCGGCGCCCGCGTGGCGGCGAGCCGGTCGGCGCCGCCGACTCCGAACGGCCGGCGCCGCTGCCGGAACCGGCCACCATGCGGCTGGACGGCCGGGTCGCGCTGGTGACCGGCGCGGGCAGCCCGGACGGCATCGGGTACGCGACCGCGCGCCGCCTGTCCGACCTGGGCGCCCGGGTCGCGATCGTGTCCACCACGAGGCGCATCCACGAACGCGCGGGCGAGCTGGGCGTCACCGGTTTCGTCGCCGACCTCACCGACGAGTCGGAGGTGGGCGCGCTGGCCGACGCGGTGGCCGAGCAGCTCGGCGACGTCGAGGTGCTGGTGAACAACGCGGGTCTGGCCAGCCGGGCCAGCCCGGAGGTGCTGCGGCCGGTGGCGCAGCTGACGTACGACGAGTGGCGCGGCGAGATCGACCGCAACCTGACCACCGCGTTCCTGTGCAGCCGCGCGTTCATCGGCGGCATGGCCGAGCGGGGCTGGGGCCGGATCGTCAACCTGGCCGCCACCGCCGGGCCGGTCAACGCGCTGCCCACCGAGGCGGCCTACGCGGCGGCCAAGGCCGGTGTGGTCGGGCTGACCCGGGCGCTGGCGATGGAGATGATCGCCGACGGGGTGACCGTGAACGCGGTGGCGCCGGGCATCATCCACACCGCGGCGTCCACCATGGCCGAGATCAAGCAGGGGCTCGGTACGCCGGTCGGGCGCCCCGGCACGCCGGACGAGGTGGCGGCGGCGATCGCGTTCCTCTGCTCGCCCGCCGCGTCGTACATCACCGGGCAGATGCTCGTGGTCGACGGCGGTAACAGCGTCCGGGAGGCGCAGTTCCGCTGACCGTCAGTAGCCGCTGGTGTCGGAGTTGGCCCAGAACGCCAGCCCGATCCAGCCGCAGCAGACCAGGATGCCGATCACGGTGAAGATGTAGCTGAGGATCAGACCCCAGTTGGCGAGCTGGTCGCCGTCCTCGCCGGTCTGCCGGATCTGCCGCTTGGCCAGGTGGCCGCAGACGATGCCGGCGGGTGCGAAGACGAACGCGAAGACGAGCGACAGGATGGCGAGCACGTTCGTGCCACGGGGTCCCGGCCCCTGGCCGGGTGGCCCGTACTGGCCGTAGGGCGGCTGCGGGGCGTACGGGGGTTGCTGGCCCCACTGCGGGTGCTGCTGGCCGTACTGCGGTTGCCCGTAGGGCTGACCGTGCGGCGGCGGCTCGTACGGCGACGGTGGCTGCTCGTCACTCACGGGCGCCCCTTCCCCCAGGTCAACGGCCCTCTCTCTTGCGGACGCTACCCGCAGCGGTGAACCTTTTCACAGCGGTTGTGTGGACTGGTCACCTTGGCGCGGCCGGTCCCGGGACCGATACTGACCGAGCGTTCAGTTACCCATGAGTAAGGCGCCGACCCCGGAGGCTGAGATGGCCCGACTCGCCCAGACACCCGGACTGACCGACGTGCAGCGGTCGATCCTGGAAACCGTCCGGGAGTTCGCCGACAAGGAGATCATCCCGCACGCCCAGCGGCTGGAGCACGCCGACGAGTACCCGAGCGACATCCTCGACGGCATGCGCGAGATGGGGCTGTTCGGCCTCACCATCGACGAGGAGTACGGCGGCCTGGGCGAGTCCCTGCTGACCTACGCGCTCGTGGTCGAGGAGCTGTCCCGGGGCTGGATGTCGATCTCCGGCATCGTCAACACCCACTTCATCGTGGCGTACCTGATCTCGCAGCACGGCTCGGCCGACCAGAAGGCCCGGCTGCTGCCCCGGATGGCCACCGGCGAGGTGCGCGGCGCGTTCTCGATGTCGGAGCCGGAGTGCGGCTCGGACGTCTCGGCGATCAAGTCGAAGGCCGTCCGCGACGGCGACAACTACGTCCTCAACGGCCAGAAGATGTGGCTGACCAACGGGGCGTACTCCTCGGTGGTGGCCACCCTGGTCAAGACCGACACCGGGGCCGACTCGGTCTACGGCAACATGAGCACCTTCCTGCTGGAGAAGGAGCCGGGCTTCGGCGAGACCGCGCCCGGCCTCACCATCCCCGGCAAGATCGACAAGATGGGCTACAAGGGCGTCGAGACCACCGAGATGGTGCTCGACGGCGTCACGGTGCCCGGCTCCGCCGTGCTCGGCGGCGAGGAGAAGGTCGGCCGCGGCTTCTACCAGATGATGGACGGCATCGAGGTCGGCCGCGTCAACGTCGCGGCCCGCGCCTGCGGCATCTCGATCCGGGCGTTCGAGCTGGCGGTCGCGTACGCCCAGCAGCGCCACACCTTCGGCCAGCCGCTCGCCAAGCACCAGGCCGTCGCGTTCAAGCTCGCCGAGATGGGTACGAAGATCGAGGCCGCGCACGCGCTCATGGTCAACGCGGCCCGGCTCAAGGACGCCGGCCAGCGCAACGACGTCGAGGCGGGCATGGCGAAGCTGCTCGCGTCCGAGTACTGCGCCGAGGTGGTCCAGGAGGCGTTCCGGATCCACGGCGGCTACGGCTACTCCAAGGAGTACGAGATCGAGCGCCTGATGCGCGAGGCGCCGTTCCTGCTGATCGGCGAGGGCACCTCGGAGATCCAGAAGACGATCATCTCGCGCGGCCTGCTCAAGCAGTACAAGCAGTAAGGGCCCGGCTCACCGCTCGGGCCGGCGCGCGGCCTGCTCGGCGGCGGGCAGGTGTCGCCGCGCGTGCTCGACCAGCGCCGTCGGGTCGTCGGCGTACAGCCGGATCTCCCGCACCGGCTCGCTCGGCCCCTTCGGCAGCCGCACCGACAGCGGCTCGCGCAGCACCACGTCGACCGCCGTCTGGCTGCCGACGCCGAGGTTGAGCACCGCCGGGTCGTCCGCGTCGTACTGGACGGCCCGGCTGGACGGCAGCGACCGGCGGCGGAGCGCCACCCGGGCGACCGCGTGCCACGGGATCGTGACGTCGACCGAGACGCCGTTGCGCACCCGCAGGCCGGCCACGTCGACGACGTGCGGATGGATCCGGAGGCTGGCCAGCAGCCCGATCATCCACAGCACACCCCAGAGGCCGAGTGCGATCGCCGCGTGCCGCACGGTCGGCTGGTCGACCGTGTGCCGCAGGATCACGTCGAGGATCGGGATCTCGATCGTGGACAGGGCGATGAAGGCCAGCAGGATCGGCTGCACGCCGCCGACGTAGGCGTACGTCTGCGCGCCCGGCGCGACCGGATACGGGCGGCGCAGGATCCACCGGGTGAGGCTGCGCCACATGCCCCACTCGTACGCCACCGCACGCCGCGCCAGCCGGATGGCCCGTCCCATCACCGCACCCCCTCTTTTTCAATACAACTGCAATGTAAAACGCGTGTCGGCGACATGTCAATGCAGTCGTATTGTGAAACCATGGGGGTATGCCGAAGCGGGTCGACCACCGGGAGCGTCGCGCGCTGATCGCCGACGCGCTGATGCGGGTCGCGGCCGAGCAGGGGCTGGAGGCGGTCAGCCTGCGCCACGTGGCCGCGGCGGCCGAGGTCAGCCCCGGGATGGTGCAGCACTACTTCCGTACCCGGGACGAGATGATGGTCTTCGCGCTCGCCGTGGTGCGCGAGCGCAACGAGGCCCGGGTCCGGAGGGCGGTCGAGGCGCTCGGCGCGACGCCGGCACCCCGGGCGCTGCTGCGGGCCATGCTGGCCGAGCTGCTGCCGCTGGACGAGGACCGGCGGGCGGACGGGCGGGTGGCTCTGGCCTTCCTCGCCTACACCGCCGTCCGGCCGGCCGTGGCCGCCGCGCTGCACGACGAGACGGCCGCGCTGCTGGCCTTCGTGGCCGGGCAGATCACCGCCGGCTCACCGCTCGTGGCGGACGGCCGGGTGGACCCGGAGCGGGCCGCGGTCGGGCTGCTCGCCGTGATGGAAGGCCTCGGCATCTACGTGCTCGGCGGTCACTATCCGCCGGAGACCGCGTTGGCCGCGCTCGACGCCCACCTCGACCTGATCTTCGGGCCCGAACCGCCGCCCGGCGAAGTCAGCCGCGACGGGTCAGGCCGGCGGCGGCCCGCTCGACGATGAGGCACCGGTCCTCGACGTAGTCGAGGCCGCCCTCCTCGGCGATCCGGCGCGCCTCGTCCGAGAAGATCCCGAGCTGCAACCACACCGCCGGGGCGCCGATCGCCACCGCCTGCCGGACCACGTCGACCGCGTCGCGGGCCGGGCGGAACACGTCGACCAGGTCGACCGGGTGCGGGATGTCGGCGAGCGTCGGGTACGCCTTCTCGCCGAACAACTCGTCCACCGTCGGGTTGACCGGGATGATCCGCCAGCCGTGCCGCTGCATCTCCAGCGGTACGCGGTGCGCGGCCTTGCCCGGGTCACGGGAGGCGCCCACGACGGCGATCACGGCGGAGTCGGCGAGGATCTGCTGAGCGGAACGCATCCCCCGAGACTAGCCCCGCCGGCGGGGTTCCCCCGGTCGCTAGAGCAGGGAGAGCTGTTCGGCGGCCGGGGCGGGCGGCGGGGTCTCCGGCAGCCGCCTGTTGTCGCCGGTCTCGCCGCGGTGCAGCCCGTGCCGGCGTGCCGCCATCCGCACCCGCGCGGTCACCTCCCGCTGGTACGCCTGCGGCGCGTACGAGCCGGCCTGGTAGAGCTGCCGGTAGCGGGGCACCAGATGGGGGAACTCGCGGGCCAGCCAGCGGGCGTACCACTCCCGCGCGCCGGGCCGCAGGTGCAGCGGCAGCGGCGTCACGCTCGCCGCGCCGGAGGCGGCGACGGCCGCGACCGTGGCGTCGATCGACTCCTCGTCGTCGCTGAGGCCGGGCAGGATCGGTGCCATCAGCACGCCGACGGAGAAACCGGCGTCGGTGAGGCGACGGACCGCGTCCAGCCGGCGGCGCGGGCTCGGCGTGCCGGGCTCGGCCGCCCGCCAGAGCACCTCGTCGACGAACCCCACCGAGTACGAGAGCCCGACCCGGGTCACCTCGGCGGCCTGGCGCAACAGGGGCAGGTCGCGCAGCAGCAGCGTGCCCTTGGTCAGGATGGAGAACGGGTTCGCGAAGTCCCTCAGCGCCTCGATGATCGGCGGCATCAGGCGGTAGCGGCCCTCGGCCCGCTGGTAACAGTCCACGTTGGTGCCCATGGCGACGTGCGCGCCGCGCCAGCGCGGGGCGGCCAGCTCGCGCCGGACCAGCTCGCCCGCGTTGACCTTGACGATCACCTTGCGGTCGAAGTCGGCGCCCGCGTCCAGGTCGAGGTAGGTGTGGGTGTTGCGGGCGAAGCAGTTGTGGCTGACCACGCCGTTGGCGATGAAGTCGCCGGTGCCGGTGGTGATGTCCCACAGCGGAAGCTCCAGGCCGAGATCCTCGACGGCTGTCACCTGGAGTCGCGCCGCGCACTTGAGCGCCATGCCCTCGATCGAGCGTCGGGCGGTGACGGCCGGGTCGGTCAGGTGGAAGAAGCGCAGCCGTTCCGGCAGCCCGCCGGTCAGCCGGAGCTGACTCGCCGCACCCGGGGCGCCCGGCACGTCGAGCGCCCACCGGAAGCCGAACCGCTCCAGCGCGCCGGCCGCGCGGGCACGGCTCTCGTCGTCGGCGACGCTGATCCGGAACACGCCCCGGTGGCAGGTGCCGACGGCGTCGAACATGCCGGCCAGGTAGCCCAGCGCCCAGTCGTCGGTCGTCTCGGCGGGTGGCTCGAACAGCCCGGTGACGGCCTCGGCCGGGCCGGCTGTGCGTACCACTGTGGTCGTCGCCCGGCGGCCGACCCGGGCGACGGTGGCCCGCTCGACGGTGACGCCCGTGTCGGTCAGGTAGCGCTCGGCCCGGTCCAGCGCCTCGGACTCGGCGGTGGCCAGCCGGAACCGGGTGTCTCGTCGGTCGCCGGAGGGGCCGTCGTCGCGGACCAGGGCGTGCAGGTAGCCCCGGCGGTAGTCGGCCGAGCGCTTCGGCGCGACCGCGAACCGGCCGGTGCCCAGCAGGCGGTTGCGGGTGGTCAGGTGGGGACGGCGCCCGCCGCCGCGCATCGTTCCGGTGACGTGCTTCCAGCCGCGTTCGGTCAGGAACCGGTGGTCGCCGCTGGCGACGAGCGTGGTGCCGTCGGCCAGCGTGACCCGGTAGGCCCGCTTCACAGTGGACCACTTGTCGAGCACGGTGGTGACGACGTAGTGGCGGTAGGCGCCGCGCCGCCGGGTGCCGTAGATCCGGTCGCCGGGCTCCAGCTCGCTGATCGCCTTGGTGCGGCCGTCGGCCATCAGGATCGGTGTGTCGCCGCCCAGGCAGTAGACGCAGGCGTGCGAGCAGCCCCGGTAGGGGTTGATCGTCCACTCGAACGGCACGCGCGACTGGCCGGGCACCCGGTTGATGATCGACTTGGCCTGGACCTCGTAGAAGGTCATGCCGGCGAAGTCCGGGGTGTCGAACGTGCGGGTGACGGCGCCGGGCAGCGCCAGCGGCAGGGGTGGAGCCGCCGGCGCCGCCCGATCGGGAGTCCCCTCGTCCGGGGGAGCGGAGAGGTTGTCCCAGCGCATGGCGTTCATTCGAACACGTGTACGAACTAAGCGCAAGCGGGCCGGCACGAGAAACGCCGCCGGCCGGTGCCCGAAGCGGGGCACCGGCCGGCGGCGTGTGGAACGTCAGTGGTTGTGCTCGGCCAGCTTCTTGCGCACGTCGTCCATGTCCAGCGCCTGGACCTGCTCGATGAGGTTCTCCAGCGCGGACTCCGGCAGCGCGCCCGGCTGGGCGAAGACGATCACGCCGTCACGGATCGCCATGATCGTCGGGATGGAGCTGATGTTGAACTTCGCCGCCAGCTCCTGCTGCGCCTCGGTGTCGACCTTGCCGAAGGCGATGTCCGGGTGCTTCTCCGAGGAGCGCTCGTAGACCGGGGCGAAGCGCTTGCACGGGCCGCACCAGTCCGCCCAGAAGTCGAGCAGGACGATCCCGTCGCGCCCGGTCACCTCGTCAAAGTTGGCCGTGGTCAGCTCAACCGTTGCCATTTGCTCTCTCCGATCACCGCGGATTGTCGTACGTCCGGTGGAACCAGGGTCAGTCCGTCCGAATTCCCGTCGCGGGGGTGACGAAACGCTGAGCGCCCGGACGGTGACCCTGGGCACATCGAACACCATCTGTTCGGCCCGGTCGTGCGGAACGCAAATGCACGCCGCACTTGCGTGACGGCACGTGATGGGAGCGTTTCCAAGGAGATCACGCTCAGTTGTGGCTACGTATCGGTAACTTTGGGCTTGACGAGCATCTATCCGGCCTGCAGAGATCGCTTACCGACCGCTTGTCGATTACTTTGAGTAGTGTTACGAAAAGATAAATGTGACCTCCGTCTCTGTCGGTGCCGGGTGTTCGTACGGCAGAATTCTTCGCATCAGAGCGTGGGCGGCGGGTGCCGGGGAGGGCCCCGCCGCTCATTGCGTCCAGACCTCGGTGACCCCCGGTGTGACATTTCCGCCGGGCGAGCGCCCCGCCCCTCGCCTTAACAAGCGATAAGGCATGCTGTGCCGAACTCCATCGCCGCCCGTGAAGGGGACAAGGATGCAGTTCGGCCGCTACTACGAGGAGTTCGAGGTCGGCGCGGTCTACCGGCACTGGCCGGGCAAGACGGTCACCGAGTACGACGACCACCTCTTCTGCCTGCTCACCATGAACCACCACCCGCTGCACATGGACGCGCACTACGCCGAGTCCGCCTCGCAGTTCAAGCGCAACGTGGTGGTCGGCAACTACATCTACTCGCTGCTGCTGGGCATGTCCGTACCGGACGTCAGCGGCAAGGCGATCGCCAACCTGGAGATCGAGTCGCTGCGGCACGTCGCGCCGACGTTCCACGGCGACACCATCTACGGCGAGACGACGGTGCTGGACAAGCGGGAGTCGGCCTCGAAGCCCGACCGCGGCGTGGTCGCGGTCGAGACCCGCGGCTACAACCAGGACGGCACGCTCGTCTGCGTGTTCCGCCGCAAGGTCATGGTCCCCAAGCAGGAGTACGCGGCCGCCGCCGTCCCGGACGGCGTCGACCCGGAGCGCCCCAGCTTCCCCGAGCCGCGCTGACCTGAACATCTCCGGCCACCGGGCCTCGTTCTCCGTTCGGCGGGGACGGGGCCCGGACCTCGTCCGGGGGCATATGCTCGGGCTGGAGGTGCCCATGAGCCACTCCGTAGCCGGAGAGCCGCCTTCCGCCGGTCGCCGCGCCGCACCGCTCACCACCGCCGCCTACTCGGCGGCGGAGTGGGACCTGCTGACCGACCTGCCGGGCCGCGTCCTCGTCGCCGCCGCCTCACCCGGGCCCGGGCGCCCGCCGCGCGGCGTCGCCGCCGGTCTGGCCGGCCTGGACGCGGTGGCCGCCGGCCGGGCCTTCGACAGCGATCTCGTCCGCGCCGTGGTGGCCGCGATCTACGCCCGCCACGACGGGGCCACCGAGCGGGACGAGCGCCTGACCGACCTGGTCGACCTGCTGGCCGCCGCCCGGGCCGCGGTACGGGTGCTGCACCGCCGGGCCGACCCGGCCGACTCGGCGGCGTACCGGCAGTGGGTGGAGTCGGTCGCCGCCCGGGTGTGCCGGGCCGGGCAGACCACGCCGAGCCCCGCCGACACGCGTTTCCTCGACCGGCTGGGCGGCGCGCTCGACCTGCGCTGACCGGGGACGCCGCCGGGCCGTACCCTCTGCAGACCGTGACCGACGACCAGCTCGACGTGGGTGTGGGGCCCTGGCCCGGTGACCCGCCGGACGACCCGCGCTACGACCCGGAGCTGCTCGCGGCCGGGGACCGGCGCAACGTGGTGGACCGCTACCGCTACTGGCGGCGCGAGGCCGTGGTGGCCGACCTGGACCGGCGCCGGCACGACTTCCACGTGGCGATCGAGAACTGGCAGCACGACTTCAACATCGGCACCGTGGTCCGCAACGCCAACGCCTTCCTCGCCGCCGAGGTGCACATCGTCGGACGGCGGCGGTGGAACCGGCGGGGCGCCATGGTGACCGACCGCTACCAGCACGTCCGGCACCACCCGACGATCGAGGATTTCGTCGCGTGGGCGCGTGACGAACAGCTGCCGGTGGTCGGGATCGACAACCTGCCCGGCTCCCGGCCGATGGAGACGGCGGTGCTGCCGCGCCGCTGCGTGCTCCTGTTCGGCCAGGAGGGGCCGGGGCTGTCGGCGGTGGCCCGGTCGGCCTGCGACGCGCTGTTCTCCATCGCCCAGTACGGCTCGACCCGGTCCATCAACGCGGGTGTGGCCAGCGGCATCGCCATGCACGCCTGGATCCGGTCGTACGCCGGGCCGCCGCCGGACTGAACCCGCGTGGGTCCACCACCGGACGGAAATCCCACGCTCGTCCGCCCGCCCCGCTTGACGCCTCGCCGGTCCGGGGCGACGGTGAGAGTGTGACTGTCGCGGTGAGTTGTCCGAGATGTGCGGGCCCGGTGCGCGAGCCGGACCTGATGCATGCCGAGCACCGGTGCGTACGTTGCGGCCCGGTCGCGCCGCTGCACGTGCCGGAGCGCATCAGCGCCGAGATCATGGCCAGTGTGGTGGACCGGATGGCCGCGGACCCCGACCCGGCCGGCCGGCTCCGGATGCCGCTGTGGTGTCCGTGGCCGCTCCCGCCGGGCTGGACGCTCACCGGCGTGGCGTGGGCGGGTGACGACCGCGCTGGCGTACGGGCGACGCTGGTCGCCTGCGCCGGACCGGCCCCCCTGGACGGTGGGCCGGCCGACCTGATCTTCGTCGCCGAGGAACCCGGTGTGGGCCTCGGATCCCGCTTCGCGGGACTGCCCGGACCCGACCCCGGCCCACAGGTGGAGGAGGCGCTCACCGATCCCGGCCCTGGTCATCCCGAGCGGCTGCCGCACGCGAAGATCCGGGTGGGCGGCCATCCGACTCCACTGTGGCTCGTCCGCTCCGAAACGGATCGAAGCGCGTACGCCGGCGAGGCTCGGGGAATGTGGCTCCATGCGATAGCCTGGCCGGCGAGTGCGGGTCACCTCCTCGCGGAAGAAGTCGTGCTGCACGACCTCACCGAGTGGACACCGCCCGAACTCGTGTACGGCGCACCATCTCCGTACCTGCACGGGCGGGCCTGACCGGCTCGCCACGGCGAGTCGGGGAGCGGACGCAGATATTCACGGTAAGACACCATGCTGATACTCTGGGTGCCGCTGCGGTAAACGGACCCGGCGCCGCGCGAGAGGATGGCCCGCTATGGTCAAGAAGGTCCTCACCTGGGCCGGCATCGCATTCTTGATCTTCTTTGTTGCGTACCGGCCCAACTCCGCCGCCGACGTCTTCAAGTCTCTCGGCGGCGGCATCATGGACATCGCGCAGGGCTTCGGCGACTTCTTCACCAACCTCGTCGCCTAGCCGCCCATGGGAAGCCCCTCCGGTCCACCCTTCGACCCGGACGACCCCGACCGGGCACGCCGGGAGCGCGACACCGAGCCGATCCCCCGGATCGACCCGGACGACCCGGCCGGTTACGGCCCCGGCCCGTACGCCGACGCGGACGACGCCGGCTACGGCAGCGCGTACGCCGGTGAGGGGCGGTCCAGCCGGGCCTGGGCACGTGACCCGGACGGCTTCCCGGACCAGCCGATCTCCGAGGACGAACTGGCCGGGCTGCGGTCCGACGCCACCGGCATGGCACCCCGCCGGGTGCTGCCGCTGGAGGACGAGCCCAGCTCGCTCGTAGCTCGTTACCTCTTCCCCACCGAGCGCTACCGGGGCGAGTGGAAGCGGCACTGGATCCACCTCACCACCCCGATCATCGTCGGCGTGGCGGCCACGTTCGTGCTCGGCTACCTCTCCGGCTTCCTCGCCGGGCGGGACGTCGGCGCGTTGACCACAGTCGCCGTGCTGCTCTGGTTCGCCGTGATGGGCTGGGTCGCGTGGAAGGTCGCCGACTGGTGGTACGACCGGTTCATCCTGACCAACAAGCGGGTGATGGTGGTCAACGGGATCATCACCCGGCAGGTCGCGATGATGCCGCTCACCCGGGTCACCGACATGAAGTACGAGCAGAGCCCGACCGGCCGCGCCCTCAACTACGGCACGTTCGTGCTGGAGTCCGCCGGCCAGGAACAGGCACTCCGGGTGATCAAGAACCTGCCCAACCCGAACGAGCTCTACCTGCGTGTGGTCGAGGAGATGTACGAGCCGCAGGCGGTCGAGGCGCGGCTGGGCAAGGAGGCCGACGAGGCCAAGGCCGACGACGGAGCCTGAAACTTTTCGTCCGAACATCGGATGAACTGCACACCTTCCGCCATCGACCCGACCGGCCCGGCCGTGGCATTCTGCCAGGCAGGACGGGGGGAGATGAGCGTGGCGAGCAGAGATCCGCTGGAGGAGGAGTTCCGCGAATTCGTCGCGGCCCGGTCCGGCGCGCTGCTGCGTACCGCGTACCTGCTCGCCGGTGACTGGGCCACCGCCGAGGACCTGCTCCAGACCGCGCTGACCAAGACCTACCTCGCCTGGAAGCGGCTCGGCGGGATCGACGCCATCGAGCCGTACGCCCGCCGCGTCATGGTCAACACGTCCACCAGCTGGTGGCGGCGCCGCTGGCACGGCGAGCGCCCCACCGAGGTGCTGCCGGAGCGCGCCGGTGTCGACGAGATCGAGCAGCAACTCGACCGGGACGCGCTCTGGCGGCACCTCCAGGCGCTGCCGGCCCGGCAGCGGGCGGTGCTGGTGCTGCGCTTCTATGAGGACATGTCCGAGGCGCAGACCGCCGCGCTGCTGGAGATCTCCCCGGGCACGGTCAAGAGCCAGACCTCCCGGGCGCTGAACACGCTGCGCCGCCGGCTCGGCTCCGAGGCGGCCCTGAGCCTGCCCGCACCGGCCGACGCGCCCGCGGCGAAACCGACCGCGCCCGCCGCGGGCGGCCGGTCCGTCCCGCCGGCCCGGGGCACCGAACCGGCCCGTACCCCCGCGCGGCAGCCCGCCGCCCGGGTGC
>NZ_RCVK01000236.1:0-23736 GCF_003667485.1 Micromonospora sp. BL1 | reverse complement strand
GGTCAGGTGGGGTGGTTCGGGGTGGTGCGTTCGGCGGCTCGGACCGCTTCGGCGTACGCCAAGGTGGCCCGCCGCAACGCGGCCTCGGGGTCGATGCCGGCCTGACGGGCGGCGGCGACGGTGGCGAGCAGGCTCGCGCCGAGCCGGGCCTCCGGGTCCACCTGCGACTCGGCCAGCGGGGGCGGTACGGCGAGGCCGACCCGGCCGGCCCGGTCCAGGATCTTCGCGGCCAGGGAGAGCGCGGGCTGGCTCAGCGCGATGCCGTCCAGCACCGATTCGCGCGTCTTCTCGGCCCGCTTGATGCGTTCCCAGTTCGCCTCGATCTCCTCGATCGAGCCGGCCGGCTCGCCGGAGAACACGTGCGGGTTGCGCCGCACCATCTTGTCGACCAGCGTGCCCGCGACGTCGTCGACGGTCCAGCTCTTGCCCTCCGGCAGGTTCTCCGCCAGCCGGGCGTGCAGCAGCACCTGGAGCAGCACGTCGCCCAGTTCCTCGCGGAGCGCGTCGGTGTCGTCGGCGCTGATCGCGTCGTACGCCTCGTAGCACTCCTCCAGCAGGAACCCGGCCAGGGTGCGGTGGGTCTGCGCCCGCTTCCACGGATCGCCGCCCGGGGAGGCCAGCCGGTCCATCACCTCGACCGCGTCGAGCAGCCGGGCGCCGGGCGGATCCCACGAGCCGTACATCAGCTCCAGTTCGGCCAGGCCGGGCTCGCGCGCCAGCCGTAGCCCCAGCTCACGGGCCAGCGTCTCGTCGCCGGCCGGGCCGGCCAGCCACACCGCGCCGCCCCGCGCGGCGGCGGCGTCGAGCAGCGCCTGGGTCGCACCCTCGGTCACCACGCTGACGTCGGCGCCGGCTGTCCGGACCGCGCGGGTCAGCTCGCTCTCCGCACCGGCGAGGACCGGCGCGGAGCGTACGGCGTCCCAGGCGGCCGAGGTCAGCAGGCCGGCGGGCAGCCGGGGTGAGGTGACGAGCAGGACGATCCGGGCGGTCATACGGCTCCGGGAGCCGGGGAGTCCGAGGCCGGCGCCTCCGGCGTCGAGATGTCGGTGACCGGGCCGTCCTGGTCGACGTACGGCAGGGAGTAGAAGACGAACGACTGGCCGGTGTTGACCAGCGACGGCACGCCCGTCACGCCGAACCGGGGGTTGACGCGGACGTCCGACTTCTCGGCCTGCTCCTGCAGCGCGCTGCTGAGCGCGGTGGCGGTGCGGACGAACCCGGCCTCGCCGAACGCCTGCCGCACCTGGTCGACGCTCAGGCCCGGCTGGATCGCCCCGGTCTTCTCCAGGGCGTGGTAGACGGCCATCAGGGACTCGTCGCTGAGGTCGGCCGGGGGCAGGCTCTGCTGGAGCGTGCCGGAGAGGTCGACCCACTCGCCCCACAGCTTCGTGTACTCGGTGGTCGCCGGCATGCGGAGCGCCTGCTGGATCTGCTCCGGGGAGATCTGGTCGGTGACCTGGAGGCCCTTGTCGGCCGCCACGCGCTTGCCCAGGTCGATCGCGACCAGCAGGTTCAGCACGTCCTGCCGGGTCACCGAGGACCGCAGCTCCGCCGGCGACGGCGTCTGCGGGGACTGGCTACGGACGGCGTCCGCGTACTGCCGCTGCGCGTCCTCGTAGATCGCGTCGACCCGGTCGACGGAGTACCGGCTGTCGCCGACGTACGCGGCGACGTCCGGGGCGGAGCGGCCACAGGCGGCGAGAGAGAGCGCGGCGAGGGCCGCGACGCTGACGGCGACGAGGGAACGGCGAGCACGCATGAGGGTCACTCTCTCACGGCGAGTACGGACCTGTGACTCCGCCCACCTCATCGCGCACCCGCCGGGACCGGACGGGCCAGTTCCTCGGGCTTGCTGTGTCATCGTCCGCTCGCCACTGCGGGGCTGGCAACACCGGCCAGCTCCTCGGGCTTGCCCAGGACGTCGGCCAGGAGCTGCCCGCACCACTCCAACAGCGCCTGGTCGCGCAACGGCTCGCCACCGATCCGCCGGGTGCTCGGCCGGGGCACGCTGACCTGGTCGAGCGCCGGCTTGTAGACCGAGTCCGGGTGGTACCGCTTGAGCCGCATCTGCTTCGAGTCGGGCAGCGGCAGCGGGCCGAACCGGATGTGCTTGCCCTGCATCGACACGTCGGTGAGCCCGTAGCGGCGGGCCAGCAGCCGGAACCGGGCCACCGCGACCAGGTTCTGCACCGGGGCGGGCGGCTCGCCGTACCGGTCGGTCATCTCGGCCACCACCTCGCGCAGGCGTTCGGAGTCGCGGGCCTCGGCGAGCTTGCGGTACATCTCCAGACGCAGCCGCTCCACCGCGACGTAGTCGTGCGGCAGGTGCGCGTCGATCGGCAGATCGACCTTGACCTCGGCCTCCTCCTCCGTGCTCTCGCCCTTGAAGGCGGAGACCGCCTCGCCGACCATCCGGACGTACAGGTCGAAGCCGACGCCCTCGATGTGGCCGGACTGCTCGCCGCCGAGCAGGTTGCCGGCGCCGCGGATCTCCAGGTCCTTCATCGCCACGTACATGCCGGCGCCGAGTTCGGTGTGCTGGGCGATGGTGGCCAGCCGCTCGTGCGCGTTCTCGGTGAGCGGCTTCTCCGGCGGGTAGAGGAAGTACGCGTACGCCCGCTCCCGGCCCCGGCCGACCCGGCCGCGGATCTGGTGCAGCTGGGCCAGGCCGAGCAGGTCGGCCCGCTCCACGATGAGCGTGTTGGCGTTCGGGATGTCGATGCCGGACTCGACGATCGTGGTGCAGACGAGGACGTCGAACTCCTTCTCCCAGAAGCCGACCATCACCTTCTCCAGCGCTTCCTCGCCCATCTGTCCGTGCGCCACCGCGACGCGGGCCTCCGGCACCAGCTCCCGGAGCTTGCGGGCCGTCTTCTCGATCGACTCGACCCGGTTGTGCAGGTAGAAGACCTGACCGTCGCGCAGCAGCTCACGGTGGATGGACGCGGCCACCTGCCGGTCGTCGTACGCCCCGACGAACGTGAGCACCGGGTGCCGCTCCTCCGGCGGGGTGGCGATGGTGGACATCTCCCGGATGCCGGTGATCGCCATCTCCAGCGTGCGCGGGATCGGGGTGGCCGACATGGCGAGCACGTCGACCGAGGCGCGCAGCGTCTTCAGGTGCTCCTTGTGCTCGACGCCGAACCGCTGCTCCTCGTCGATGATCACGAGGCCCAGCTGCTTGAACCGGGTGGACGCCTGGAGCAGCCGGTGGGTGCCGATGACGATGTCGACGGTGCCGGCGGCGACCATCTCCAGCGTCTGCTCGGTCTCCTTCGGCGTCTGGAACCGGGACAGCTGCCGGATCGACACCGGGAACTGGCTCATCCGCTCGGCGAACGTGTTGTAGTGCTGCTGCACCAGCAGCGTGGTGGGCACCAGCACGGCCACCTGCTTGCCGTCCTGCACCGCCTTGAACGCCGCCCGTACCGCGATCTCGGTCTTGCCGTAGCCGACGTCGCCGCAGATCAGCCGGTCCATCGGGACGGTCTGCTCCATGTCCCGCTTGACCTCCTCGATGGCGGCCATCTGGTCGGGTGTCTCCTGCCAGGGGAACGCGTCCTCCAGCTCCCGCTGCCACGGGGTGTCGGGGCCGAAGTTGTGCCCCTTGGACGCCTTGCGCGCGGCGTAGAGCTGGATGAGCTGCGCGGCGATCTCGCGGACCGCCTTGCGGGCCCGGGCCTTGGACTTCTGCCAGTCCGAGCCGCCCATCTTGTGCAGCGTGGGCTGCTCACCGCCGACGTAGCGGGAGAGCTGGTCGAGCTGGTCGGTGGGGACGAACAGGCGGTCGCCGGGCTGGCCGCGCTTGCTCGGCGCGTACTCGATGACCAGGTATTCGCGGCTGGCGCCGTTGACGGTGCGCTGCACCAGCTCGACGTACCGGCCGATGCCGTGCTGCTCGTGCACCACGAAGTCGCCGGCCTTGAGCTCCAGCGGGTCGATGGTGTTGCGCCGCCGGCTGGGCATCTTGCGCATGTCGCGGGTGGAGGTGCCCCGGCCGCCGGTGACGTCGTTGCCGGTGAGCAGCACGAACTTCGACGCCTCGTCGACGAACCCGGCGGTCAGGCAGCCGCAGGACACGAGCAGCTCGCCGGGTGCGGGCGCGGTGGGCACCTCCTCGGTGAGCCGGGCGCCGAGACCGGCGTCGCGCAGCACCTCGACGGCCCGCTGGGCGGGACCGTGCCCCTCGAACACGAGCGCGATCGACCAGCCCTCGCCGGCCCAGCGCTTGAGGTCGTCGACCACCCGGGCGGTCTCGCCGTGGTAGAGCGGGGCCGGCTGGGCGGCGAGGCTCACCGCGATGGCGTCGTCGGGGGTGACGTCGACAGCGGCCGGCTCGTCCTCCCAGGGCTGCCGGGCCGGTGCTGCGTCCGCCTCGACCAGGCCGAACGGCGCGAGCGTCCACCAGGGCTGGCGCAGGGCGCGGGCCGCCGTGCGTACCTCGGCCAGGGTCTTGAAGGCGGCGGCGCCGAGGTCGACCGGGGCCTGGCCGCCGACGGCGGCCGCGGCCCAGCTGGCCTGGAGGAACTCCTCCGAGGTACGGACCAGGTCGTGCGCGCGGGTGCGGATGCGCTCGGGGTCGCAGAGGAGGATGTGGGTGCCGGCCGGCATGCAGTCGACGAGCAGTTCCAGCGCGTCGGCGCCGATCAGCGCGGGGGCGAGGGACTCCATGCCCTCGACCGGGATGCCCTCGGCCAGCTTGTCCAGGATCTCGGCCAGCTCGGGGTGCTCGGCGGCGAGCGCGGCGGCCCGCTCCCGCACCGCCGGGGTCAGCAGCAGCTCCCGGCACGGTGGCGCCCAGAGCTGCGCGACGCCCTCGATGGTGCGCTGGTCGGCGACCGCGAAGGTGCGGATCTCCTCCACCTCGTCGCCCCAGAACTCGACCCGGGACGGGTGCTCGTCGGTGGGCGGGAAGACGTCCAGGATGCCGCCGCGTACGGCGAACTCGCCGCGCTTGGTGACCAGGTCGACCCGGGCGTACGCCATGTCGGTGAGCCGGCGGGCGACCTCCTCCAGGTCGGCCTCGTCCCCGGCGGCGAGTTGCACCGGCTCCAGGTCGCCGAGGCCCTTGAGCTGCGGCTGGAGCAGCGAGCGGACCGGCGCGACGACGACCCGCAGCGGCCCGGTGCGGCCGTGCGCGTCGGCGGCGTCCGGGTGGGCGAGCCGGCGCAGCACGGCGAGGCGCCGCCCGACCGTGTCGGAACGGGGCGACAGGCGCTCGTGCGGCAGCGTCTCCCAGGAGGGGAAGACCGCCACCTGCTCCGGCGGCAGCAGGCTGCCCAGCGCGGAGGCCAGGTCGTCGGCCTCCCGGGTGGTGGCGGTGACCGCGAGCACGGGGCGGCCCGCGCCGCCGGCCGGCTCGTCGGCGGCGACCGCTGCCACCGCGAACGGGCGGAGCGCGGCCGGGGCGGTCAGGTCGAGCCCGTCGACCTGCGCGGCACCGGAGCGCGCCAGGTCACGCGCCCGGGCCAGCCCCGGGTCGGCCAGGGCGGCGGAGAAGAGTCCGGTGAGCATCAGTGATCACTTCCAGCGGATCGACACACGACGACGACCCCGCGTCCAGCCGGACGGGGGGTGCACCGTTCGAGCCTATCCCCCTGTCCCGACAATCCGGGCCCGCCCAGCTTGCGGATCTTGACGCTGCGCCACGGCACGTGGTGCGGTGGGTGGATGGTCGAATATCGGGCAGTCTTCGACGCCGAGGTGGATTTCGCAAACGGTGGTGGTCTGCGCACCGACGGGTTCCGGCTGGACGTGCCGCACCCGGACGTCACCGACGACGAGGTGGCCGCGCTGCTGGTCCGGCACCTGGGGCTGCTCATGGTCGGCGAGGTACGGATCACCAACCGGACCGTCGTCGAGGAGCCGCACAAGGGCGGGCGAGGGGTGGCCGCCCCGACCGGCGGCGGGCGGAAGCTCGTCGAACTGAGTCACGTGATCACCGACGGCCTGGTCACGCTGCCCGGCTGGCCCGGCCCGGCGATCAGCGACTGGCTGACCCGGGAGGCGTCCCGGGAGCGGTACGCGCCGGGTGTCGAGTTCCACGTCGCGCGGATCGACATGGTCGCAAACACCGGCACGTACGTGGACACGCCGTCGCACCGCTTCGCCGACGGCCCGGACCTGACCGGGGTGCCGCTGGACCGCCTCGCCGACCTGCCCGGCCTGGTGGTACGTGTGCCGGCCGGTACCCGCGCGGTGGACAAGCTGCTGCTCGCCCCGTACGACGTGGCCGGGTGTGCGGTGCTGCTGCACACCGGCTGGGACGCGCACTTCGGCACCGACGCGTACGCCGCTGCGGAGGCGCCCTACCTGACCGGTGACGGCGCGCAGTGGCTGGCCGAGGCGGGCGCGGCGCTGGTCGGCATCGACTCGATCAACATCGACGACATGACGGCGGCGGCAGCGGGTCAGCGCCCGGCGCACACCGGTCTGCTGGCCGCCGGCATCCCGATCGTGGAGCACCTGACCGGCCTGGACGCGCTGCCCCCGACCGGCTTCCGGTTCACCGCCGCCCCGCCGCGGGTGGCCGGCATGGGCACGTTCCCGGTCCGCGCCTTCGCCGTCGTGGACGCCTGACGCAGCAAGATCCACACCACTTCGCCGAGGTGGCGGCATCACGGTCCCCATGGTGCCACCACCTCGCCGGACTGGCGGCGAACCCGTGCGGGGTCAGTAGCGCACCGCGATCCGGCGCTCCACGGCGTCCACCCGGATCTCGCCGCCGTACGGGATGATCAGCTGCGGGTCGGTGTGGCCCAGGTCGACGTCGAAGACCACCACCGGGTCGTCGGCGTAGGGGGCGATCGCCCGCAGGATCGCCGCCCGCTGGTCGGCGGCCCAGGCCAGCCGCTCCGCGACCGAGTGCGGCCGGTCGAAGTCCCACGCCTTGGGGCGGCCGACCACGATCGCCGGGACGGCGGCGAGCAGACCCCGCTCGCCCATGTTGCGCACGATCCGGAAGACCTCCTGCGCGGACGGCAACTCCTCCGACGTCTCCAGCACCAGCACCGACCCGGCCAGCTCGGCCGCGCGCGGAACGCGGTCGGCCGCCATCAGCCAGTGCAGGATCTCCAGGTTGCCGCCCCACGTCCGGCCCCGCACCACCCGGGCCGGGCCGTGCCAGCGCCAGCCCTCGGACGGGTACATCGGCGGCTCCTCGGCGAGCGTGGCCGGGTCACGCCAGTCGCACGGCTCGTCACCCCACTCGGGGGCGGCGGTCAGCTCGTACCAGCCGGTGGTGAACAGCGCGGCGCGCAGCGAGTCGAGCGTGAGCGGGTGCGGCTTGCCGGAGCGCCCGAGGTGCACCAGCACCGACCCGCCGTGGTAGCCGACGACACCCAGCCGGTACAGGTGGTTGAGCACGTTGGTGTTGTCCGAGTAGCCGAAGTACGGCTTCGGGTTGGCCCGCAGCACGTCGTCGTCCAGGTACGGCGTGACGGTGATCAGGTCGTCCCCGCCGACCGTGGCCAGCACGGCGGTGATCATCGGGTCGGCGAACGCGGCGGTCAGGTCACGTGCCCGGTCGCGCGGGTCGGCGCCCATGACCCGGGTGGTCGGATACTCCACCGGTTCCAGACCCAGCTCTTCGCGGAGCCGGCGCAGCCCCAGCTCGTACACGTGGGGGAAGAGACCCGGCAGGCCGGCGGAGGGTGAGACGACCGCGACGCGGTCGCCCGGCTGCGGTTTGGCGGGATAGACAGGCACCTGCATGAGCCGACGCTATCGGCCGGGACCAGCGGTTTTCGCCCGACGAAACCGCACGAGACGGGCATATGCCCGCAATAGGCTGTGGCCGTGGACGACGAGCCGGAGCTGCGTACCCGGGACTGGCTGCCCCGCACTGCGGCGCTGATCCTCGGCACCCTGGCGCTGGCCAGCGCGTTCATCGCCGCCTACGTCGGCGCGCTGCACAAGCCCGACCCGCGCGACGTGCCGGTCGCCGTCGTCACGAGCGACCAGCAGGCGCAGGCCGTGACGTCCGCCGTCCGCGCCCGCACCGACACGATCAAACCGATCGGGTACGACAGCCGCGGCGCCGCCCAGGACGGCCTCACCGACCGGTCGGTGTACGCGGTGCTCAGCTCCGCCCCGGACGGCGGCCTGACGCTCGCCACCGCCAGCGCCGGCGCGCCCGCCGCCACCGAACTCGTCACCGACGTGTTCACCGAGGCGGCCCGGCAGGCCGGGGTGCCGCTGGAGGTCACCGACGACGTGCCGGTCTCCGCCGACGACCCGCGCGGCCTGGTCCCGTTCTACCTGGCCGTCGGCGTGGTGCTCGGCGGCTACCTGGCGTCCACGGCGCTCGGCATCTCGCTCGGCACGAGCCCGCGCGACCTGCGCCGGGCCGGGCTGCGGATCGCCACGCTCGCGGTGCACGCGATCCTGCTCGGCGTCATCGGGGCGATCCTGGTCGGACCGGTCCTCGGCGTGTTCGAAGACCGCGTGGCGACGGTAGCGGTGGTCGGGGCGCTCGCCGCGTTCGCGGCCGGGATGGTGGCTGCCGCCGTGCAGGGCTGGCTCGGGCTGCTCGGCACCGGCATCGTGATCCTGCTGCTCGTGGTGCTCGGCAACCCCGGCTCCGGCGGCATCTACGCGCCCGAGTTCCTGCCGCCGTTCCTGCGCGGGATGCACCGCTGGAACGTGCCCGGCCTGGCCACCGACCTGTTCAAGTCGGCGATCTACTTCGACTGGCGCGGTGGTGGCTGGGCGCTGACCGGGCTGCTGGTCTGGGTGGTCGCCGGCCTGGCCGGTCTGCTCACCGCGACCATGTTCCGCGCCCGCCGGCGACCCGCACCGGGGCGGCACGGCGCCGATCAGGGCTGACCGGCAAACCGTCCCAGAGTGCAGATCATCACGGTGTCCCCCTCCTGTCCCCCGGGCCCACGCGGATACCATCCAGAGGAGTCGGACAGCGCTGTCCTTCGTCCTCGCGTAAGGAGCGCAACCGTGACCGACCAGCACGACCACGACGGCCCCGACGCCGCTCTCCGGGCCGACATCCGCCGCCTCGGCACGCTGCTCGGGCAGACCCTGGCCCGGCAGGAGGGCCGCCCGCTGCTCGACCTGGTCGAGGAGATCCGCGCCCAGGTCCGCTCCGACGTGCCGGCCGCCGCCCAGCGCCTCGCCGGGCTCGACGTCACCACCGGCACGAAGCTGGCCCGCGCCTTCTCCACCTACTTCCACCTGGCGAACATCACCGAGCAGGTGCACCGCGCCCGGGACCTGCGCCGCCGCCGCGCCACCCACGGCGGCTGGCTGGACCAGGCGGCCAAGATGATCGCCGAACGGGGCGTACCGGCCGAGGAGATCGCCGCCGCGGCCCGGCGGCTGGCCGTACGCCCGGTCTTCACCGCCCACCCCACCGAGGCGGCCCGCCGGTCCATCCTGTCCAAGCTGCGCGCGGTGGCCGACGAGCTGGACACCGAGACCGCCAACGCGATCCTCTACGGCGCCAGCGACGAGGGCCCGGCGAACCGCCGCCTGGCCGAACTGCTCGATCTCATGTGGCAGACCGACGAGCTGCGGCTGGACCGGCCGGACCCGACCGACGAGGCGCGCAACGCCATCTACTACCTGCGGGACCTGTACGCCGAGGCCGCGCCGCAGGTCCTCGACGACCTCGCCGACACGCTGCGCACGCTCGGCGTGGAGACGTCGCCGACGTCCCGCCCGCTGAGCTTCGGCACCTGGATCGGCGGCGACCGCGACGGCAACCCGTTCGTCACGCCGGTGGTCACCCGCGAGGTGCTGCGCATCCAGCACGAGCACGGCATCGCCGCCACCGAGAAGGCGATGGACGAGCTGATCACCGAGGTCAGCGTGTCCCGGCGGCTGCGCGCGGTGTCGCTCGACCTGTCCGCCAGCCTCGCCAAGGACCTGGACGCGCTGCCCGAGGTGGCGCCCCGGTTCCGCCGGGTCAACGCGGAGGAGCCGTACCGGCTCAAGGCGCGGTGCGTGAAGGCGAAGCTCGCCAACACCCGGGAGCGGCTGCGCACCGGCACCCCGCACGTGCCCGGGCGGGACTACCGGGGCTCGACCGAGCTGATCGCCGACCTGGAGCTGCTGCGCGCGTCGCTGGCCCGCAACTCCGGCCAGCTCACCGCCGTGGGCCGGCTCGCCTCGGCCATCCGTACGGTGTCCGCGTTCGGCCTGCACCTGGCCACCATGGACATCCGGGAGCACGCGGAGAAGCACCACGAGGTGCTGGCCCAGCTCTACGAGGCGGTCGGTGAGGTCTCCGACTACCCGGCGCTGTCCCGGCTGGAACGCACCAAGCTGCTCGCCGACGAGCTGACCGGCCGACGGCCGCTCTCCACCCAGGACAGCCCGCTCACCGAGTCGGCCCGCAAGACGTTCGACGTGTTCGCGGCCATCCGCGAGGCGCAGGACCGGTTCGGCCCCGAGGTCATCGAGTCGTACATCATCTCGATGACGCTCGGCGTGGACGACGTGCTGGCCGCCGTGGTGCTGGCCCGCGAGGCCGGCCTGGTGGACGTGCACTCCGGGCGCGCCCGCATCGGCATCGTGCCGCTGCTGGAGACCCCGGCCGAGCTGAACGCCGGTGGCGAGCTGCTGGACGAGCTGCTGTCGCTGCCCGCGTACCGGGCGCTCGTCGCGGCCCGGGGCGACGTGCAGGAGGTGATGCTCGGCTACTCCGACTCCAACAAGGAGGCGGGCATCACCACCAGCCAGTGGTCCATCCACCGGGCGCAGCGCGCGCTGCGGGACGTGGCCGCGCGGCACGGCGTGCACCTGCGGTTGTTCCACGGCCGGGGCGGCACCGTCGGCCGGGGTGGCGGCCCCACGCACGACGCGATCCTGGCCCAGCCGTACGGCACGCTGGACGGCGCGATCAAGGTGACCGAGCAGGGCGAGGTCATCTCCGACAAGTACACGCTGCCGGCGCTGGCCCGGGAGAACCTGGAACTGACGGTGGCGGCGGTGCTCCAGGCGACGCTGCTGCACACCGCGCCCCGGCAGCCGGCCGAGATGCTGGAGCGCTGGGACGCGGCGATGGACGTGGTCTCGGAGTCGGCGTTCCGGTCGTACCGGTCGCTGGTCGAGGACCCGGACCTGCCCGCGTACTTCTGGGCCTCCACCCCGACCGAGCTGCTCGGCGCGCTCAACATCGGCTCCCGGCCGGCGAAGCGCCCGAACACCGGCGCCGGGCTGTCCGGCCTGCGGGCCATCCCCTGGGTGTTCGGCTGGACGCAGACCCGGCAGATCGTGCCGGGCTGGTTCGGTGTGGGCTCCGGGCTGGCTGCCGCGCGGGCGGCCGGGCTGGCCGACGTGCTCGCCGAGATGAACCGGAACTGGCACTTCTTCCGCACGTTCCTGTCGAACGTCGAGATGATGCTGACCAAGACCGACCTGACCATCGCCCGGCGGTACGTGGAGACGCTGGTGCCGAAGAAGCTGCACCCGATCTTCGACAAGATCGAGCAGGAGTACGAGCTGACCAAGCAGGAGGTGCTGGCGGTCACCGCGTCACCGGCGCTGCTGGACAACTCGCCGGTGCTCCAGCGCACGCTCGCCGTGCGGGACACCTACCTGGAGCCGCTGCACCACCTGCAGGTGGCGTTGCTGCGGCAGTACCGCGAATCCGGCGCCGCCGGGCGGGCGGTGGCGACCGCGCCGGGTGGGCGGCGGGCCCCGAACGACGGTACGGCGCTGGAGCGCGCGCTGCTGACCACCGTCAACGGCATCGCCGCCGGCATGCGCAACACCGGCTGATCTCCCCCGGGCGGGGCACTCGTACGAGCGAGGGCCCCGCCGGGGCCGGCTACCAGTCGCCGCCGCCGAAGTCACCACCGAAGTCGCCGCCGCCGAAGCCGCCGTAGTCCCCGCCGCCGAAGTCGCCACCGGCGTAGTCGCCCTGGCCGCCCATGTCCCCGCCCATGTCGCCGCCCTGGTCGCCGAAGTCCTGGCCGTCGCCGAAGCCCTCCTGGTAGCCGGCGTCGTACCCGGGGTCGGCGAACGCGGGCGAGAACAGCGCGTCCGCGATCAGGAGACCGCCGACCACACCGACGCCCGCGCCGAGCGCGGTCTTCCACCACGGCGTGGAGTACCAGCCGGCCGGCACCGGCCGCCCCTGGAAACGCCCACCCGGGTAGTAGTAGGGCGTGGCGTTCCCCGGCTGCGGGCCCGCCCGGAACGTCTGCCCCTGCACGTCGACCTGGCGCTCCTTGGTGAGCGCGCCCGCGCCCTGTGCGGCGGCGAGCGGCGGCAGCTCCGGACCCGGGTCGATGCCCATCGCGGTCCGCGCCGCCCGGATGTACGCCAGCCCCTCCAGCGCGGTCTCCCGGGCCAGCCCGAACTGGCGCGGCGTGGTCGCCTGCTCCAGCTGCGAACCGGCCGCGTTGTACCGCTCACCGGCGTCGGCGAGCGCCTGCCGGACCGCCGGGGCGTCGCCGTGCAGGTTCATCAGCTGGCCGCCGAGCCGCTCGTACCACCGCTGTGCCTCGGCGCGGGCGTCGGCCAGCTCGTTGGCCCGACGCGATCTGCTCCCCCACCGCCAGAACACGAACGCACCTCCGAGCAGCAGGATCAGGACCAGCCACAACGCGAACTCCATGACTCGAACGTACCCACCGGGCGCGAGTCGTACCCGTTTGGCAAGCTCTTGGCCATGAGCTTTGCGACGCTGGCCGTGGTGGTGCTCTGTCTCGCCGCGGGCGGTGCGGTGGGCTGGCTGGCCGCCCGGGCGCGCGCCGCGGCGGACATCGCCCGCCTGGAGGCGACACTGGCCGCCACCCAGGCGGGTGAGGGCCGGCTGGAGCAGTCCATGCGGGCGCTCAGCTACGAGGCCACCGCGCAGTCCCAGGAGGCGGTGGCCCGCGCGGTCGCGCCGCTGCACGACACGCTGCGCCGCTACGAGCAGCGGGTGGCGGAGCTGGAGCGGGACCGGGTCGACGCGTACGCCGAGCTGCGCGAGCAGGTTCGGTCGATGAGCGCCGTCTCCGGCGAGCTGCGCACCGAGACCAAGCAGCTGGTCGCCGCGCTGCGCGCGCCGCAGGTGCGGGGCCGCTGGGGCGAGCACCAGCTCCGCCGGATCGTCGAGGCCGCCGGCATGCTGGAGCACTGCGACTTCAGCGAGCAGGTCACCGCCGCGACCGACCACCAGGGGGTACGCCCCGACCTGGTGGTACGCCTGCACGGCGGCCGGACGGTGGTGGTGGACGCGAAGGCGCCGTTCGACGCGTACCTGACCGCCATGGAGGCGCGCGACGAGCGCGGGCGCGACACCCACCTGGACGCGCACGCCCGGCACCTGCGTGCGCACGTGGACGGCCTGGCCGCCAAGTCCTACTGGTCGGCGTTCGACCAGACCCCCGAGTTCGTGGTGCTGTTCGTGCCGGCGGATCCGTTCCTCGACGTGGCGCTGCAACGCGACCCGTCCCTGCTGGAGCACGCGTTCGCCCGCAACGTGGTGCTCGCCACGCCGGCCACGCTGGTGGCGCTGCTGCGTACCGTCGCCTACTCGTGGCGGCAGGAGGCGCTGGCGCGCAACGCGGCCACCGTCCACTCGCTGGCCCGCGAGCTGTACGGGCGGCTGTCCACACTGGGCGACCACGTCGGCAAGCTCGGCAGCTCGCTGAGCGGGGCGGTCACGGCCTACAACCGGGCGGTGGGCTCACTGGAGGCGCGGGTGCTCGTGAGCGCCCGCAAGCTGGCCGAGCTGGGTGTCTCCGACGACGAGCTGGCCGCGCCGGCGCAGGTCGAGCTGGCGCCGAGGCAGCCGCAGGCGCCGGAGCTGCTGGGCGCGCCGTCCACATCGGCCGAGAGGTCGACGGACGTCGACGCCTAACACGCCGCACGTGATGACGTAGACCGATTCTTGTCACGGACTGATCACAAACCCAGGCCGGGTAGTGACACCTGCCGTCGTGACACGCAGGATCACCGTCACACGTGCCCTGCCCCTTCGAGGGCCCTGTTCTCTGGAGGAAGAGAACGTTGAGTAAACCCCGCACGCGCAGCCGGCGTCCGTCCGCCGCGCTTCTGGCCTCGGTCCTCGCGGCCGGTGCCCTGACCGTGGGAGGTGGCGCCGGTACCGCGAGCGCCGCCCCCGCCACCCAACCCTCGCAGCCGGCCGCCGCGAAGGCACTGGGCGCACACGACGCCAAGCTGCTCGACGAGGCCGAGGCGAAGAACGCGCCGACCGTCACGATGATCATCGCGGCGAAGAAGGGCTCGGCCAAGAAGGTCGTCGACGGCCTGACCGGCCTCGGCGCCACCGTCAGCCAGCGATACGACCAGATCGGCTACGTGCTGGCGAAGGTCCCCACCGCGAAGGCGCTCAAGGCCGCCACGCTGCCCGGTGTCGCCGCCGTCGACCTGGACGAGACCATCAAGCTCCCCGACCCGGCGCCCGAGGCGGCACCGAAGGGCGCGAAGACCGCCACCCAGGCTCAGGCTCTGGCCGGGCCGGGCGGTGACACCGGCGCGGTGAACCCGTACATGCCGACCAACGAGACCGGCGCGGAGGCCTTCAAGGCCGCGAACCCGCAGTGGGACGGCCGCGGCGTCACCATCGGCATCATGGACTCCGGTGTGGACCTCGACCAGCCGGCGCTCCAGACGACCACCACCGGCGAGCGCAAGATCGTCGACTGGGTCACCGCCACCGACCCGCTGGAGGACGCCTCCTGGCGGCCGATGCTGACCGAGGTCAGCGGCCCGTCGTTCACCACCTCGCTGGGCACCTGGACGGCACCGGCCGGCAACTACCGGTTCAACGTCTTCCGCGAGAACATCACCGCGAACAGCGACGCACGGGGTGACCTCAACCGCGACGGCGACACCACCGACTTCTGGGGCGTGCTCTACAACCCCACCACCGGTGACGTGCGCGTCGACGCGAACCAGAACAACGACTTCACCGACGACGAGGTGATGCGGCCGTACAAGGAGAAGTTCCAGGTCGGTCACTTCGGCACGGACGACCCGGCCACCGCCGTACGCGAGCAGATCCCGTTCGTGGTCGAGTACCGGCGCAACGTGGACACCGCCCCGGTCGGCGGCCCCGGCCTGGTCGACTACGTCAACATCGGCATCATCGAGAGCACCCACGGCACGCACGTCGCCGGCATCACCGCCGCCAACGACATGCTGGGCAACAGCGCCTTCGACGGTGCCGCCCCCGGTGCCAAGCTGGTCTCCGCCCGCGCCTGCTCGTGGGGTGGCGGCTGCACCGCGGCGGCGCTCACCACCGGCATGGCCGACCTGGTGATCAACCGCAAGGTCGACGTGGTGAACATGTCGATCGGCGGCCTGCCCGCGCTGAACGACGGCTCGAACGCCCGCGCGGTCCTCTACAACGACCTGATCAACACGTACGGCGTGCAGCTGTTCATCTCGGCCGGCAACTCCGGTCCGGGCGTGAACACGGTCGGCGACCCGTCGGTCGCCACCGACGTGGTGAGCGTCGCGGCGAGCATCAGCAAGGACACCTGGCTGGCCAACTACGGCTCGGTGGTCCGCAAGGACAACGCGCTGTTCAACTTCTCCTCGCGCGGCCCGCGTGAGGACGGCGGCTTCAAGCCGAACATCACCGCCCCCGGCTCGGCCATCTCCACCGCGCCGACCTGGCAGCCGGGCAACCCGGTGCCGGAGGCGGGCTACCCGCTGCCCCCGGGCTACCAGATGCTCAACGGCACCTCGATGGCCGCCCCGCAGGCCACCGGCGCCGCCGCGCTGCTGCTGTCGGCCGCCAAGGCGACCGGCAAGGGCGTCACCCCGGCCGCGCTGCGCCGGGCCGTCTACACCTCGGGCCAGCCGATCACCGGCGTCCCGACGTACGCGCAGGGCTACGGCATGTTCAACGTGCCGGGCGCGTGGAGCCTGCTCGCCAAGGGCGTGCAGACCCGCACCTACACCTCCGAGGCGCCGGTCTGCACCGAGCTGTCGCCGAACCTGACCCGCTACGACCGGGCCTCCGGCACGTTCGTGCCGAACCCGAACGTCGGCACCGGCCTCTACAACCGCTGCGCCGCCGACCGTGGTGGCCAGAAGGTCAAGGAGAGCCGCCACTACGAGGTGAAGCTGACCCGTACCAGCGGCCCGAACAAGGGCATCAAGCACGAGGTCGCCTTCCGCGGCAACGACGGCACCTACAGCGCCCCCAAGGTGGTCTGGCTGCCGCTGAACAAGACCGTCACGGTCAAGGTGAAGGCCAAGCCGATGACGGCCGGCGCGCACGGCGCCATCATGACCGTCGACGACCCGGCCACCTCCGTTGTCGACTTCGAGGTCGCCACCGTCGTGATCGCCTCGAACCCGGTCGCCGCTCCGGCGTACTCGTTCTCGGCCGACGGCTCGGTCGAGCGCAACGGCTTCCGGTCGTACTTCGTGACGGTGCCGCCGGGTGCGGGCGCGCTCCAGGTCAACCTGTCCGGCATCGCCACCGGCTCGCAGACCCGGTTCATCGCCATCAACCCGTACGGCGTGCCGGTCGAGAGCACCGCCAGCACCGCCTGCTACACCAACTTCTCCGACGCCGCGGTCTGCAAGCCGCAGGAGCGGGACTACCAGAACCCGCTGCCGGGTGTGTGGGAGATCGAGGTGGAGGCGCGTCGCACCTCGCCGGCGCTGGACAACCCGTTCCGGCTCCAGGCCCGCGTGCAGGGCGTCAAGGTGGAGCCGGCCGTGGTCCAGCTCCCGTCGGTCACCGCGGGCACCCCGGCCCCGGTGAGCTGGAGCCTGACCAACACGTTCGGCCCGGTCCAGGTGACCGGCGTCGGCGGCCCGCTGGCCAGCGTTCGGACCGAGCGGCCGAGCATCACCGAGGGCGCCAGTCAGGAGTACGTGGTGGAGGTGCCCGCGGGCGCCACCTCGTTCACCGCCCGGATCGGCAACCCGTCCGACCTGAGCGCCGACCTGGACCTGACCGTGTTCCGTGGCACCACCCAGGTGGGCCAGTCGGCCGACGGTGACTCGGAGGAGGCGGTCACGCTGACCAACCCGACGCCGGGCACCTACCGGGTCGTGGTCGACGGTTACTCGATGAGCGACCCGAGCACCGCGTACGACTACCGGGACTCGTTCGCCTCCCCGGAGCTGGGCACGCTCTCCGCGCCGTCCACGCCGCTGTCGCTGGCCAACGGCGCCACCGCCACCCTCACCGGTGCGGTGACCGCCCTGTCCACCCCGGCCGCCGGCCGGGAACTGTACGGCGACCTGGCCGTGACCACCACCGAGGGCGCGGTCGTCGGCCGTGGTTCGGTCGAGGTCCTCGCGGTCAACTGATCCGCTGACACGACGGAGCCCCGTCCCCTCTCGCAGGGGGCGGGGCTCCTTCGTGTCGTCGTCAGGCGGGGCGGGCGGACTCGACCACGAACGGGGTGCCCTGCTGGCAGGTGGTCATCATGCCCGGTTCGGGGTGGCCGGTGACCTCGACCCGGGCGCCGGCCTTGAGCACGTCGCGCGGGCCGCCCACGAGCAGGTGGCCGTCGAGCAGCAGGCAGTTCGGCTCCACGCCGGCCTGGACGGTGCCGCTGATGACGGTGCCGCCGACACCCGGCGGGGTCGACGGGCCGCCCTTCCAGGAGGGGTTCGGACGGCTCGGGCCGGTGCCGGGGTCGGGCTGGCTGGTCACGGGGGCGGCTCCCGTCGTACTCGGGCTGGGGCTGGGATCGGTGGACCCGTCGCCGGGTGCGGCGCAGGCGGTCAACGCGAGACCGGCGAGCAGTGCGACGAGCACCGTACGAGGAGTCTTCATGCTCGGTTGGACGCGGCGGGCGGCCGATCCGTTCCCGGTCAGCCGCGGGCCGCGGCGGCGGCCTTCATGTCGCGCTTGAGCTCCTGCGGCAGCGAGAACGTCAGCCGCTCGTCGGCGGTGGTGATCTCCTCGACGTCCCCGAAGCCGCGCTCGGCCAGGTGCGTGAGCACCTGCTGGACCAGTTCGTCCGGCACGCTCGCGCCGGAGGTCACACCCACGGTCCGGGCGCCGGTCAGCCAGGCGTCCTCGATCTCGTGCGCGAAGTCGACCAGGTAGCCGGCGCGGGCCCCGGCGTCGAGCGCCACCTCGACCAGCCGGACCGAGTTCGAGGAGTTGCGCGAGCCGACCACGATCACCACGTCGCACTCGGGGGCGATCTCCTTGACCACGTGCTGGCGGTTGGAGGTCGCGTAGCAGATGTCGTCGCTGGGCGGCGACTGGAGCAGCGGCAGCCGCTTCTTGAGCCGGGCCACGGTCTCCAGCGTCTCGTCCACCGACAGCGTGGTCTGGGACAGCCAGACCACCTTCTCCGGGTCGCGCACGGTGACCTTGTCGACGCCGTCCGGGCCGTCGACGAGCTGGATGTGGGCGGGCGCCTCACCGGCGGTGCCGATGACCTCCTCGTGCCCCTCGTGGCCGATGAGCAGGATGTCGTAGTCCTGCGCGGCGAACCGGCGGGCCTCGTGGTGCACCTTCGTGACCAGCGGGCAGGTCGCGTCGATCGCCCGCAGTGAGCGCTGCTTGGCCTGCTCGTAGACCTCGGGGGCCACGCCGTGGGCGGAGAAGATCACGGTGGCGCCCTCCGGCACCTCCTCGTTCTCCTCCACGAAGATCGCGCCCTGGGCCTCCAGCGTGCGCACCACGTGCTTGTTGTGCACGATCTGCTTGCGCACGTAGATCGGCGCGCCGTAGAGCTTCAGCGCCTCCTCGACGGTCTGCACCGCCCGGTCCACGCCCGCGCAGTAGCCGCGGGGGTTGGCCAGGAGCACGCGCTTGCCGGTCCGGGGAGTCGTCTCAGCGTCAGTCACCCGCCCATCGTACGTGCCGCTCTCCCGCGCGGCAGCGGCCGCGAGGCGCACGCGGGCGCTGTCGGTCCCGGGCCGTAGGGTGGGCGGGTGAGCGCGGGAGAGGACGGCCGGGGGGCACCGGACGGGCGGAGCACGGCCGAGGAGCCGTGGCCGGTCCGGGTGGTCAGCCAGAAGGTCGGCGCCTGGATCGCCCGCCTGGGCTGGGTCTGGGTCGACGGTCAGGTGGCGCAGATCAGCCGCCGTCCCGGAGCGAGCACCGTCTTCCTCACGCTGCGCGACCCGTCGGCCGACCTCAGCCTCACCGTCACCACCAACCGGGACGTGCTGGACGCGGGCGCGCCGGAGCTGCGTGAGGGCGCCCGGGTGGTGCTGCACGCCAAGCCCGAGTTCTACGCCGCGCGGGGCACGCTGAGCCTGCGGGCCGACGAGATCCGTCAGGTCGGTCTCGGTGAGCTGCTGGCCCGGCTGGAGAAGCTCAAGAAGCTGCTCGCCGCCGAGGGCCTGTTCGACCGGTCCCGCAAGCGGCGGCTGCCGTTCCTGCCGGGCCGGGTCGGCCTGATCACCGGCCGCGCCTCGGCGGCCGAGCGGGACGTGCTGACCAACGCCCGCCGCCGCTGGCCCGCTGTCGACTTCCGCGCGATCAACGTGGCGGTGCAGGGGCCGAGCGCGGTGCCGGACATCGTCGGCGCGCTGAAGGTGCTCGACGCCGACCCGGCCGTCGACGTGATCGTCATCGCCCGCGGCGGCGGGGGCATCGAGGATCTGCTGCCCTTCTCCGACGAGGCGCTGTGCCGGGCGGTGTTCGCCTGCCGCACGCCAGTGGTCAGCGCGATCGGCCACGAGACGGACGCGCCGCTGCTCGACTACGTGGCCGACGTCCGCGCCTCCACCCCGACCGACGCGGCGAAGCGCATCGTGCCGGACCTGACCGAGGAGGTCCGGCTGATCGGCCAGGCCCGGTCCCGGCTCGAACGGGCCGTTCGTCACCTGGTCGACCGGGAGCAGCACCGGATCGACCTGCTGCGGTCCCGTCCGGTGCTGGCCCGGCCGCAGGTGATGGTCGAGCAGCGGGCCGTGGACGTGTCCGCGCTGCGCGACCGCGCCGGCCGGTCCCTGGAGCACCGGCTGCGGGGCGCGACCGACGACCTGCGGCACACGCTGGCCCGGCTGCGCGCGCTGTCCCCGGCGGCCACGCTGGAGCGCGGCTACGCGATCGTGCAGCGCGCCGACGGCCACGTCGTCCGCGCGGCCTCCGAGGTGGCCAAGGGCGATCCACTGCGGGTACGCCTCGCCGAGGGCGAGCTGACCGCCACCGTCGACGGCTGAGGGAAGAGAGACGATGACCGGGACGAAGCAGGACGAACAGCTCAGCTACGAGCAGGCCCGCGCCGAGCTGGCCTCGGTGGTGGAGAAGCTGGAGGCGGGCGGCACCTCGCTGGAGGAGTCGCTGGCCCTCTGGGAGCGCGGCGAGCAGCTCGCCGGGGTGTGCCAGCGCTGGCTGGACGGCGCGCGCGCCCGTATCGACGCCGCCCGCCAGCGCGCCGAGGACTGACGGTGGGGTTCGGCGCGATCGCCGAACCCCACCGAGGACGTCAGTTGAACAGGTTGTACAGCTCGGCGGGGGCCTCGACGACCTGGTCGGCCGAGGGCTTCTGGGCCGGCGCCGCGTTGCCGTAGTCGGTGTAGGTGATCTTCAGGTCCTGCGCGGCGCTCTGGCCGGCGGCCGGGATCTTGAGCACCATCTCGCTGAGCCGGCCCTGCGTGTCGACCTTGGCGGTGAACGGCACCGACTGGGCCTGCGCACCGAGCGCGGTGATCACGGCCGGGTCGAGCGAGCCCGCCTCGGCGGCCTTCGACACGTCGACGGTGCCCTCGTACGCACCCTCGCCGGTCTGCCGTACCTCGGTGATGCCCTGGGTGAGCACGGCGCTGCCGGCCGGGTCGAGCTTCTCGAAGTCGAAGCCCAGCGCCCGGTTGCCCTTGATCCGGTTCTGGTCGAGGTGGTGGTACTTGCCGGTGTTGAGGTTCTTCACGCCGGGGATCTGCGAGGCCGCCGTGCCGCCGAGTTCCAGCTTGACCCAGCTGTCCGGCTTGGCGTGGATCAGATCCAGCTTCATCATCAGGTCCGACGACGGGTCGCCGATGGTCATCCGCATGTCGGCGCTCTGGCTCGGCTCGTGCACCTGCCCTTCGGCGGTGGAACCCGCGCCGGTCATGGAGAACTTGAAGTTCCCCTCGCGGATCGCGTTCGTGGAGTCGAGCAGAGCCTGCTTGGCCGCGCTGCTGGACGCCGTGGCGCTCGGTGCGACGCTGCCGGACGCGCTCGGGGTCGCGGAGGCGTCGGACGTCGTCCCGTTGCCGTTGCAGGCCGCCAGGCCGGGAATGAGCAGCGCCGCGGCGAACGCGGTGGCGCTGAAGCGTCGTATCTTCACGTCAACCTCTCCAGGTGGGTCGTCCGGGCTCGATGTCCCTTCTGTTCCCGGAAGCGGGGTTCCGCAATCCCGCCTCACCCGGAGGGAGGACGTCAGCGCAGCGACGTGGCGAGCTTGCGCAGCTCCGTCTCGCCCGCGTCACCCACCACGATCACCGTGCGGTTCGGCTCCAGCAGGACGAGCGCGTGCTCGTTGCCGCGTGCGGTGTAGCGCTGCCAGCTCAGCCCGCCGGGCAGGTCGGCCGCCCCCTGCGGCTGCCCCTCGGTCAGCTCGGCCGGCAGCAGCTTCTCCGCCGGGACGTTGCTCTCCACGAGCTGCGCGCCCCGGCCCTCCGGGGTCACGTACCCGATCCGCAGCGTCGAGCCGTCCGCCTCGGTCCGGAAGCGGGCGTTGACCGTACGCCAGTCGTCGCCCAGCCCGGTCGGCTCGGCGACCGGGAAGGCGTTCGCGGAGCGGGCCTGCTCCAGCGCGGGCGCCGGGTCGACGGTGACCGGCGAGTCGCCGCCGAGGAAGCCCCGGTAGAAGGCGAGCAGCAGCGCGATCGGGACCAGCAGGATCAGCAGGGACAGCGCCATGTCCTTCGGCGACCGCTCGGACCGGCCCTTCTCCTTGCCGGCGGGCGGCGCGGGGGTGTCCGCCACGGCGGCCGGCTCGCCCCGGTCCGCGACGAGCGCGGGCTGACCCTCGGACGGGGCCGGGCCGCCGTCGGGTCGGACCGGCGGCTGTCCCTCCGGCGGGGTGGCGTCGGTCGGTGTGCGGTCGGCAGGCTGTGCGGCTTCCACCCGGCCATTGTCGCAGCCCACCGGGTGACGTGATCCTGGCCTCCTCCGCCCCGCCGGGACGGCGAACCTGAGATCGTGTGAGGATCAGCGACAAAACCGGCGGCGGTGACCGCCGGTCCCACCCCGCAACGTCGCGAGGAGGCCGCCATGACAACCACCAGTACGCGGACGCCCCAGGATCTCGACCGCAACCTCGCCCTCGATCTGGTCCGGGTCACCGAGGCCGCGGCGATGGCCGCCGGCCGCTGGGTCGGCCGGGGCGACAAGGAAGGCGGCGACGGCGCAGCGGTCGACGCCATGCGAAAGCTGATCAACTCGATTCCGATGCGCGGCGTCGTGGTGATCGGCGAGGGCGAGAAGGACAACGCCCCGATGCTGTTCAACGGCGAGGAGGTCGGCGACGGGACCGGCCCCGAGGTGGACGTGGCGGTCGACCCGATCGACGGCACCACGCTGATGAGCAAGGGCATGCCGAACGCGCTGGCGGTGCTCGCGGTGGCCGAGCGCGGGGCGATGTTCGACCCGAGCGCGGTCTTCTACATGGAGAAGCTGGCGGTCGGCCCGATGTACGCCGACGTGGTGGACATCAACGCCGGGGTGGCCGAGAACATCAACCGGATCGCCGAGGTCAAGGGCACCGACGCCGCCGAGGTGACCGTGTGCGTGCTGGACCGGTCGCGCCACGACGACCTGGTCAAGCAGATCCGGCGTACCGGCGCCGGGATCCGGTTCATCTCCGACGGCGACATCGCGGGTGCCATCGCGGCGGCGCGCGGCGAGTCGGACGTGGACGTGCTGATGGGCATCGGTGGCACCCCGGAGGGCATCACCGCCGCCTGCGCGCTCAAGTGCATGGGCGGCATGATGCAGGCCAAGCTCTGGCCGAAGGACGACGACGAACGCCGCAAGGCGCTGGACGCCGGGCACGACCTGGACCGGGTGCTGTTCACCGACGACCTGGTGACCGGCGACAACTGCTTCTTCGTGGCCACCGGCGTCACCTCCGGCGACCTGCTGCGCGGCGTGCGCTACCGCTCCGGCGGGGCGTACACGCAGTCGATCGTGATGCGCTCCAAGAGCGGCACGATCCGGGTGATCGACTCGTACCACCGCCTGGAGAAGCTCGCCCTCTACTCGGCTGTCGACTTCGACGGACGCCCACTGGCCGAGCAGGAGTGAGCAGAGCCGGGACGGCGGCACCACCGGCACCGCCGACGCTGTCGACCGGGCGACGTGTCGCCGGTGTCGGGTTGGCCACCGCCTCGGGCGTGATGGTCGCCGTCCAGTCCCGGATCAACGGCGAGCTGGGCGTACGCCTGGCCGACGGGATCGCCGCCGCGGTGGTCTCGTTCGGCGTGGGTCTGCTGATCCTGCTGGTGCTGGTCCCCGCCACCCCCGGTGGCCGGCGGGGACTGGTCGCCCTGCGCGGCGCGTTGCGCACCGGCACGCTGCGCCCGTGGCAGTGCCTGGGCGGGGTGTGCGGCGCGTTCCTGGTGGCGACGCAGGGGCTGACCATCGGCGCGCTCGGCGTGGCGGTCTTCACCGTCGCGGTGGTGGCCGGGCAGTCCGGCAGCAGCCTGCTCGTCGACCGGGCCGGCATCGGCCCGGCCGGCCGGCAGCCGGTCACCCCGAACCGGCTGATCGGCGCGGTGCTCACAGTGCTCGCCGTCCTGCTGGCGGTGGGCGACCGGCTCGGTGACCCGCAGGCGCTGGCGCTGGCCCTGCTGCCGCTGGCGGCGGGGGTGGGCATCGCCTGGCAGCAGGCGGTCAAC